>JAKAZP010000233.1 GCA_021815905.1 Pseudomonadota bacterium
CTTCACCGGATCGACCGAGGTCGGCAAGCTCATGATGATCTACGCCGGACGGTCGAACTTGAAGCGCGTCAGCCTCGAGTGCGGCGGAAAGTCGCCACAGATCTTCCTCGCCGATCTCGAGGACATGGACCGGGCGGTCAGGTACGCGATCGACGGCATCTTCGGCAACATGGGCGAGGTGTGCAACGCGGGCTCGAGACTCCTCATCGACAGGCCACTCGCCGAGGCATTCGTCGCACGCTTCATCGAGCTCGGCCGCGACGCGTATCGTCCCGGGGATCCGCTCGATCCGCGGACCAATCTCGGGCCGCTCGTGACCGCCGGCCATCGCGCGAAGGTCATCTCGTACATCGAGCGCGGGCGCAAGGAAGGGGCGCGCGTCGAGTTCGGCGCGGACGCGCCGCCTCTGCCCGGCAGCTATGTCAACCCGACGCTGTTCTCGAAGGTCAGCAATCGGATGACGATCGCGCGAGAGGAAATCTTCGGGCCGGTCGCCGCCGCCATCGAGGTCGATGGCCTGCGCGAGGCGCTCGAGGTCGCCAATGACTCCAGGTACGGGCTGGCCGCATCGGTGTGGACGCGCGACCTGCGGACCGCGCACGTCGCCGTGCGCGAGCTCGAGGCGGGTGTGATCTGGGTGAATTGCTTCGACCACGGCGACATGACCCAGCCCTTCGGCGGCTACAAGCAGTCGGGCCAGGGCCGTGACAAGTGTCTCGAGAGCCTGCTGTCCTACACCCAGACCAAATCCGCATGGGTGCATCTCGGCTGAGCCTCCTTCGAGGCGAAGTATGCCGCGCGGCAATCGGGTACGCTTCGGCGCCTCATCTTTCATCGCGTACCCCCGATGCTCATTTCCATCCTGGTGCTCCTCCTCGCGGGCGCTTTCGCCGGCTTTCTGGGCGGCTTGCTCGGCATCGGCGGAGGGCTGCTCGTGGTGGCGGCGCTGAGTCTCGCGCTGCCGGTGCTGGGGGTGCCCCGTTCCGAGGTGATGCATGTGTCGGTGGCGACCTCCATGGCCACCATCGTCCTCACGTTCCTGTCCTCGGCTCTGGCGCACATCCGCCGGGCGAGCGTCGTGTGGTGGAGCTGGGGGTGGCTGGCGCCCGGGATGGCGATCGGGGGAGTGGCGGGTGCGCAAGTCGCGCAGCTCCTTTCGGCTCACGCGCTTCGGTGGGTGATCGCGGCGTTCTGTGCCTTCATGGCGTGGCGGATGACGTTCGGCAGGAAGAACGCTCAATCCGACGATCGGGCCGGGAGCATTCCACGCTCGCCCTGGTTGCTGCCGGCCGGTGCGGGGATCGGCGCGCTCTCGGCGGTCGTCGGCATCGGCGGCGGCTCCATGACGGTGCCGCTGCTGCTGTCACTCGGCGTCAAACCCGTGCGCGCGGTGGGCACGAGCGCAGTGTGCGGGCTCGTCCTCGCGATCTCGAGCGCGGTCAGTTATGCGCTCGCGGTGCACGCCCCGCCGCAGCCATTGCCCTGGGGGGCGGTGGGCTATGTGTATCTTCCGGCCACCGCGGTCGCCGCGCTCGCCTCGATGGCGCTCGCCCCCGTGGGAGCGCGCATGGCGCACGCCCTCTCGGCCAGTGCGCTGAAGCGGGTGTTCGCCGTGTTCCTGGTGGTGGTCGGCGCGGTGATCGCAGCGGGCGGTTGAGCCCCGGCTAACGGGAGCTCGCGGCGGCGAGCGGCAACAGGAGCACGCTGGCGCGCCTCGAGTCGTGGAACAGCCGGATGTGCGCCACCCGCGCGTCCCTCGGGTTCTCGTAGCCGATGCGACCGCCGGTGTTGTAGTTCTTCTGGTAATACGGGGAATTCAGCGGCATCACGACCAGCCGGATGCGCGTGCCGGCCGGAATGCGCCATGCCAGCCAGCGGAACACGAACGGAAGGGTGACCACCTGATCGGGCTTCAGGAGCTCCTGCTTGAAGAATCCGTTGCGGAAGCGGGCGCGGCGGATGTCCTGACCGAGGGTGATGGCGGAGCCATCGGGCCGGATCATCTGCACCTCGGCCCACAGGTCGAAATCCGGGGCATCGGACTGCACGATCAGGTTGAGGCGCATCTGTCCGGCCACTTCCACCGCCTGCGGCAGCGGCGCGGAATGAAACACCAGCGCACTCTTCTCGTACGCTCGAAACTGACTGTGCAGGTTCTCGTCGGCCGCGTATCGCGCGACCGCGAGCTCGGGCAGGGTGCGCGGATCATCGACGATCGTCGCCGGCGGCTCCGAGCCGGGCCTCGACGGCAGCAGCGAGCCGGAATGAAAGACATCCCTGGGCGTGCCGGCGCGGTCTTCCAGATAGAGCGGCAGGCTCTTGCCGGATGAGGCGCCGTTCAGCGAGTGGGCATGGCGCCATTCGTTCGCGCCCATCATGTAGTAGGTCACCCGATCGCGCAGGAGCGCGGGCCGGGGCCCGCGGCCGAGCACCCAGTCGTACCAGTCCGCGTGCAGCCGGTTCATGTCGATCACGGCCGAGTCCGGAATGGCGAGTCCCTCGATCACCCTGCGCGGATGCTGCGTGCCGATATGGTCCCAGGGTCCGATGAGCAGCAGGATGCGGGAGGCCTCGGCGGGCGAGGCGTATTCGAGAAACCGTCGATAGTAGTGCAGCGTGCCCGGCTGATCGTCGTCGTAGAAGCCCGTGGCCGTGAGCACCGGGAAGCTCATCCCGGCGAGCTGGGCGCGGGTCGGTTGGGCAGCGAGGTTGAAAGCCTTGTCGCCCACGTGAGCGAGCCACATCTTCATGAACGACAGCCTGCGGCCGCGGCTGTCCTGCATCCACCAGTCGTCCTGGGCGATGCCGATGTCGTCGTCCAGCGTGCTGAAGGGCTCCTGCCGGGCGTAATGCTCCAGCATCTTCTCCCGCCAGTAGTCGCTTCGGACGAAATCGTCGTTCAGCATCCGACCCGAGACGTACCCCAGGATGACCGCCGACCAGGCTTGCGGTATCCCGTTGGTGTTGGGCACGTCCCAGCCCGGATAGATCGGCACATAGGGCGCGATGCCGGAAAGGTGAGGGGGGAGCTGCGCGGCGGTGTGCCACTGCGTCATCCCGAAGAAGGAGCCGCCGTACATGAACACGTGCCCGTCGCTCCAGGGCCGATGAGCGATCCATTCGACGGTATCGTAGCCGTCGCGACCGACCTGAAGGCCGAGGTCACCGCTCTTGTTGCCGCCCGAGCGGCCGCGTCCGCGCACCTCCACCTGCACGAACACGTAGCCGCGCTTCACGAACGTCTTGAAGTCCTCGGGGCTGCCCGGGTTGCTCCCGTCGATGCCGTACTGCGTCAGCTCGAGAACCGCGGGGGCCTTGGCCGCGAGGTGCGCGGGCTTGAAGATCCAGGCTTCGAGCTTCACACCGTCCCGCATGGGAATCATGCGGCTCATCTCGATGTCGTAGCCGGGACCGGCGCCGGCCCGCGGCGCAGGTGGCGCGGCGGCGGCCTGCGCGAGCGGTGTCAACGCCAGAGCGAGCGCAAAGGCGGCTGCACGAATCATGAGGCTCCCCCCAACTCACCGGAACGCGCCGTTGTGCTCCGAGCGCGTCCCGCCTCCGCAAATGAGGCATGGTAGCAAAGCGGGTGAATGGCAGGGCTTCCGTCGGATCGCTCGCGGCCCGGCCTCGGTCGCGCGCACTCGGATCGGCGCGGCGCCCGAGATGCGATGATGTGAGGCAAGAGGTCCTCCATGAACAGGAAGATCACGGGATTCCACCGCGATGAGGAAGGGCACTGGGTCGCGGAGCTCGAGTGTGGTCATGCCCAGCACGTGCGCCACGATCCGCCCTGGATCAATCGCCCCTGGGTGACCACCGAGGAGGGGCGCGCCCGCACCCTCGGTGCCGAGCTCGACTGCAAGCGGTGCGAGGAAGACCGGACCGGCACGGGTTGACCCCTCGAGAGACGACACCGCGCGCTGCAGGCGCAGGGGCTGGCGAATTGCGCGATCTACATGCGACTTGCCGCGGAGCTGTCGGCCCGGCGCTTTCGCGCCCCGGCCTACACCGAGCGACAGCTCCGCCGCCTGATCTACGGTTGAGAGCGACTGTCCGCTCGAGCCGCCCCCGGGGCGATCCGGCGGCGAGCCGGGGCTCGATTCCGGGAGCCGCCACGATGGGCGGACAGGGGAAGTCGCCTTCAGCCCTTTGCGGGGGCCCGGCTGCGGACCCGGAATCTCCTCATCACGTCATGGCGCTCTCCGGGGCCGCGGCGGCGTTGCGCAGTCGATACCGCAGCCACACGGCACCGTGATCGAGGGTCTCGCAGCCCTCGAGCGACATCGCCTCCAGGGGAGCGGGAGCGTCGGTCTCGCGTGAATGAAACACGCTGGGTGCGCCCGCCGCGCCATCGATCGCGGGCACGATGGCGAGGCTCACCTCGTCGACGAGACCCGCCCGCAGAAATTCCCCGTTGGTGGTGCCGCCGCCCTCGAGCAGCAGCCGCTTCACGCCGAGCTCGCGCCGGAGGTAATCGAGAACGAGGGGAAGCTCGAGCTGCCGCTCGCCGGCGAAGAAATAGGAAACCCCGTCCGCGCGCAAGCCCGCGAGGTGCGAGTCGGAGACCTGCCCGGTGAGCGCGACGAGGATCGGATCGCCGCCGATGTCGGCCCGGCCCCAGGCGATCCTGCCGTGCGCGTCGAGGACGACGCCGTAGGCGCGAGCGCCGCCTCGAGGGAGCCAGGCCTCGCGCGGGTAGCGGCTCTCGAGGGACTTCGGATACGGGACCGGCGACTTCGCGAACTCCTCTCCGGTGACGCGCCCGACGAGCCAGGCATCGCCCGCGAGCCGCTCGTGCAGCCGCTCGAACAGATCCCCTCCGCTCGCGGTGCGCGGCCGCCATCGACTGTGCAGGA
>JAKAZP010000234.1 GCA_021815905.1 Pseudomonadota bacterium
GGGCCCGCGATCCGCGCAGCGCCTCGCTCGGATCCGCGTGAAAGAAACCCTCGAACGGATCGAACGCCGCGGCCTGCGCGGAAAAGGGACAGGCGCGCGCCCCCGCGGGAGCGAGGCCCCCTTGCGGCTCGGTCGCTCGATTCCCGTCAGGCAAGGTTTTACTTTTATCGCACATTCAATTGCGAATATTGAGGTAGACTCTAGAAGCCTCTCCCCCGGCTGTCAAACCGGAGCAGGGATGGCTCGGAACAGAAAAGCGGCAAAGCCCACCAACACCCTGCAGACGCTCGATCGCGGATTGCAAGCGCTCGCGTTCATCTCTCAACGGGAACGAGGCGTCTCGGTCGCGGAGCTCGCGGCGGCGCTCGAAGTGCACCGGGCGATCGCCTACCGCCTCGTGTCGACACTCGAGTCGCGGGGGCTGGTGGCGCGCGCGGAGGGCGGCCGCTTGCGCCTCGGGGCGCAGCTGCTCACCCTCGCCTCGCGCTTCGAGCCGCAGCTGCGCGCGCTCGCGCTGCCACTGTTGCGCGAGCTCGCGGATGCGAGCCGGGCGGCCGCCTTTCTCTCGGTGGCGGCGGGCGAGGAATGCGTCGCGATCATGGTGACCGAGCCCGAGGGCACGCTGCTGCGCATCGGCTACCGCGTCGGCAGCCGTCACCCCCTGACACGCGGCGCGGCGGGCATCGCGATTCTCGCCGGGCGTCCCGCCGCGGCGGGCGACCCCGAGGCCGTGCGAGCCGCCCGCCGGGACGGCTTCAGCGTGACACGGGGCGAGCTGCAACGAGGCGCAGTGGGCATTGCGAGTCCGGTGCACGATGCCGCGGGCGGCCCGCCTGGGTTGGAAGCGAGCGTCGGCGTCGTGGCGCTCGAAGACCTCGACATCGCCGCCGCTCGGGAGCTCGTGCTCCGGGGCGCGCGCAAGCTCGCCGCCGCGCTCTGGCAGAGAGAGGCGAACGCAGCCGGAGCCGGAGCGGCCCCATGAGCCGCTCCTTCGTCCCCTATCCCTACCGAGCCCGCCGGCATGAAGCTCGAGTGCCGCCGCTTCAGCGCGGGGTGGAATCGCGCCGTCACTCCGTGGTCATCGTCGGGGGCGGGATCGTGGGTCTCACGACCGCTCTCGCCCTCGCTCGACACGGAATCCGATCGCTCGTGATCGAGGCCGATGACAGCGTGTGCGTCGGCAGCCGGGCGATCTGCTTCTCGCGCCGCACGCTCGAGATCCTCTCCCGCCACGAGGCCGCGGCGCCGTTTATCGCGACCGGACTGCCTTGGATCGGGGGACGCAGCTTCTATCGCGACACCGAGGTGCTGCACTTCTCCATGCCGCACGACGAATACCAGCGGCTCCCGCCGATGATCAACCTCCAGCAGTACTACGCCGAGGACTTCCTGCTTTCCTCCGCCGAGGCGAGCGGGCTCGTCGAGGTCCGCTGGCAGAGCGAGGTGCAGGACATCAGCGCCTCGGCGAGCGGCGCGCGGCTCTCGGTCGAGACGCCCTGCGGCGGCTATCAGCTCGATACCGACTGGCTCGTGGGCTGCGACGGCGCGCGCAGCCGGGTGCGCGAGGCGGCGGGACTCGCGCTGCGCGGCACGCGCTACCAGGGTCGCTACGTGATCGTCGACATCGCGCTCGAGAGCGCTCGGGAGACCGAGCGCCTCGCGTGGTTCGATCCCCCGTCGAACCCCGGCTCGACCATCCTGATGCATCGACAGCCGGATGACGTGTGGCGGATCGACTATCAGCTGCGCGACGGCGAGGACGCCGAACGCGCCGTGCGTCCCGAGAGCGTGATCCCGCGCGTCGCCAGCCACCTGCGCATGATCGGCGAGCGCGAGGACTGGGCTCCCATCTGGATCAGCCTGTACCGGGCGAGCGCGCTCACGCTCGACACCTACCGCAGGGAGCGGCTGCTGCTCGCGGGCGATGCCGCGCACCTCGTGCCCATCTTCGGAGTGCGCGGCGCGAATTCCGGCTTCGAGGATGCGGACAATCTCGCCTGGAAGCTCGCGCTCGTCATCCGGGGCGCCGCCCGCGAGGGCCTGCTCGACAGCTACTCCCACGAGCGGGTGCAGGCCGCGCGCGAGAACCTGCGCCAGGGAATCAAGAGCACGGAATTCATGTCCCCGCCCTCACCGGCGTACGCGCTCATGCGCACGGCGGTTCTCGGCCTCGCGGCCGATCACCCGTTCCTTCGGCCGCTGATCAATCCGCGTCAGACCCGGCCGACCCGGTACGACGACTCGCCGCTCACTCGGCCGGACCTTGAGTCCTGGCCCGCGGGCCCCGCCCCGGGATCGGCCGCGCTGGAATGCCCGGTGACCCTGTGCACGGGGCAGGCACGATCCGAGGTTCACTTCACCGAGCTGTTGCCATCCTGTTTCACGGCGGTGTGCTTCGGCGAGCGCGAGCGGCTCCGGGAGCAGGTCGCGGAGCTTGCGAGCGAGTCGCGGCGGGCCGTGCCCTTGCGGGTGATCGGCATCGCGCCGGGCGCGCCGGAGGCCGAGGCGGCCGAGCCGATCGGTTGGGACCGCGCGGGCCGGCTCGCGGCGCTCTACGGCGCGGCCCCCGGAAGCGTTTACCTCTTTCGCCCCGACGGCCACGTGCTCTCGCGCTGGCGCGACGCGAGCGCGCAGGCCGTGCGCAATGCGCTGCAGCGGGCGCTGAACCCTCCCCCGGATGCCCCGGCGGTGAGCGCATGACCGGCCCGGAGCTCGACGAGGTCTACGGCGAGCTGTGCCGGGCGCTGACCCGGGCGGGTCCCGAGCAGGCGCAGCTGCTTCTGGCGCGTTTCGCGCTGCTCGCGATCGCCGCCCTGGACGATGCCGCGCGCGTCCGCGCGCTCATCGGGGACGCGGGCCGCCTCGAGCCGCCGCGCGAGGCCATCGAATCAACATCGAGTCACGTCTGAATCAGAGCGGGAGAAGATCATGACAGCGGTTAATTGGCGCGAGTACGCGCAAAAGCTCAGCCTGGCGCAACAGGCCTTCATTGCCGGTCGCTTCACCGATGCGACTTCGGGCAAGTCGCTCGAGATCGTGAATCCGAGCAACGGCCAGAGGCTCGGCAAACTCCCCGAATGCTCGCGCGAGGACGTCGATCGGGCGGTGCGCGCCGCGCGTCAGGCATTCGACGACGGACGCTGGTCGGGCATGCCGCCCAAGGCGCGCAAGAAGGTGATGCTCAAGCTCGCGGCGCTGGTCGAGAAGCACCGCGACGAGCTCGCGCTCCTCGACACGCTCTCGATGGGCATGCCGATCTCGATCTCCACCGGCTACTGCATCCAGTGGACGATCAATGCGCTCGAGTGGTACGGCGAGGCGATCGACAAGCTCTACGACGAGGTGGCCCCGACCGACCGGTCGGTGCTCGCGCTGATCACCAAGGAGCCGGTCGGCGTGGTCGGCGCGGTGCTGCCCTGGAACTGGCCCATGGGGCTGCTCGGCTGGAAGGTGCCCCCGGCGCTCGCCACCGGCAACAGCATCGTGCTCAAGCCCGACGAGCAGACTTCCTTCTCCGCCCTGCGCTTCGCGCAGCTCACCGTCGAGGCGGGCGTGCCCGAGGGCGTGTTCAACGTCGTGACGGGCGGACCGGCGGTGGGCGAGGCGATCGGACGCCATCCGGACATCGACGTGGTCGGCTTCACCGGCTCGACGGAAGTCGGCAAGCTGTTCCTGAAGTATTCCGCCGAGTCGAACATGAAGCCCATCTGGACCGAATGCGGGGGCAAGGGACCCAACATCGTGTTCGCGGATGCGCCGGACCTCGAGGTCGCGGCCCAGACGGCGGCGTTCGCGATCTTCCTCAACACCGGACAGGTGTGCGCTGCGGGCTCCCGCCTCATCGTGGAGGAAAGCGTGAAGGAGCGCATCCTCGAGAAGATCACGGCCATCGGCAAGCAGCTCGCCCCGAACGACCCGCTGCAGCCCGAGACCATGCTGGGCCCCCTCGCGAAGTCCAGTCAGCTCGAGCGCGTGCTCGGATACATCGAAGCCGGGCGCGAGGGAGGCGCCAGGCTCCTCGCCGGAGGCCGGCGCGCGCGCACCGATTCGGGCGGCTACTTCGTCGAGCCGACGGTGTTCGATTCGGTCTCGGGCGACATGCGCATCGCGCGCGAGGAGATCTTCGGGCCGGTGCTCTCGACCCTCACGTTCAAGACCCCCGAGGAGGCGATCAGGATCGCGAACAACAGCATCTACGGACTCTCGGGGGCGATCTGGACGCGCGACATCTCGAAAGCCCACACGCTCGCGCGCGCCTTGCGGGTCGGCACCGTGGCGATCAATGCCTATGCGGAGGACGCGCATGAGATCACGGTCCCCTTCGGCGGCTACAAGCAGTCCGGATTCGGACGCGACAAATCGCTGCACGCGCTCGACAAATACGTGCAGCTGAAGACGACCTGGGTGAAGCTCTAGCGCGGGCGAAGTCCGGCGCGCGACCGCCGCGGCCTCAGCCGCCGCGGCGGTCCTCGATCCGTCGCGCCTTCCCGGTCGAGCGCTCGATCGCGCCCGGCTCGTGGAGCCTCACGCCCACGCTGATGCCGATCGCCGATTTCACGTGATGCGTCAGCTCCGCCGCCGCGCGCCGGCGGCCGGCCTCGGCGGCGTAGGTCTCCGCCAGGCACTCGACGTGCACCGTGAGCGCATCGAGATGTCCCTCGCGCGTGAGCTCGAGCCGATAGTGCGGCGCCAGCCCCGAGGTGCGCAGGATGAGCTCCTCGAGCTGGGAGGGAAACACATTCACGCCGCGGATGATCAGCATGTCGTCCGTGCGCGCGGTGATCTTCGCGATCCGGCGCATCGAGCGGGCGGTGGGCGGCAGCAGCCGCGTCAGGTCGCGCGTGCGATAGCGG
>JAKAZP010000235.1 GCA_021815905.1 Pseudomonadota bacterium
TCCTCGAGTAGGCCCAGCGTCAAAAAAGGCGCCGCTCGCCATAGGATTCCCGATTGTCCTCTGCGGTGAGCGTGAATCCGCGGAAGATCTTCGGTGCGTCGCGGAAATCGATGTCGTGCTTGCGCACATTCGCGAGTCGCTTCCTTTCGTCCCAGGCGAACATGAAACACTGTAGCTACACCTCGTAGCTACTGCAATCATGGAAGGTCTCTCTCGCCGCGGATCATCCTAGGCCGCGGTCGACGGTAGAATTCCGGTAGACATCAGCGTCGAAACCAGTCTGTATGTTCCTGCGAAGACGCGCAGGGTCTCGAATCGGAACGCCGTTAACCAGGAGATTTCCTTCGGAAACCCTCGCTGTAGCTTCGGCTACGCCTTCTCCCCCACCGGTAACTCCGCAGATTTGAAGGGAACCCCACACCCTCCTATCCCGCAGTATCCGTTCGGATTCTTCGCGAGGTACTGCTGGTGATACTCCTCGGCGTAGTAGAAAGTCGGAGCTTCCAGAATCCCGGTGGTGATCGCACCGAGCCCGGCCGCCGTGAGCCGCTGCTGATACGCGCGCTTCGACTCCTCGGCCGCGTGGCGCTGCTCCTCGTCGGCGACATAGATCACCGAGCGATATTGCGTGCCGATGTCGTTGCCCTGGCGCATGTCCTGGGTCGGATCGTGAGACTCCCAGAATGCCTTGAGCAGGTCCTGGTAGGCGATGCGCTGCGGGTCGTGGATCACGCGCACGACTTCCGCGTGTCCGGTGAGCCCGGTGCACACCTCTTCATAGGTCGGGTGCGGAGTGTAGCCCCCGGCATAACCGACCGCCGTGGAGTGCACCCCGGGCAGCTGCCAGAACAGCCGCTCGGCACCCCAGAAGCAACCCAGCCCGAAGAGCGCCTCACGCGCTCCGCGGGGAAACGGCGGCACGATCCGGTGACCGCTCACGAAGTGCAGCTCGGGCACCTGGAGGGGCGTCCGTCGCCCGGGCAGCGCTTCCTCCGCGGTGGGCATCGTGGTCTTCCTGCGTGCGAGCGCCATGGTCGAAGTCTCCGGCAATGAGTCTCGGCGGCGGGGACGGCGCGGGCCCGGCCCCCGAACGCGCACTGCGCAGTCTGGGGGCCCGCGCGGGCCAACTCAAGCCGCGCGCGGCGCGAGCTGCCGCGCGCGGCCTTGCCGCGGCGCGGGCGCGCGCCTTAAGCTTCCACGCCCATGGGTATCAGCCAGCCACAGAACCTCAAGTCCCCGCCGGTCGAGCGCCAGCGGCCGTTCGGGATCCGCGTGAGCCTGCCGCCCGAGGATCCCTTCCGTAAGATTCTCGGGCCCGAGTGGCATCGCCTGCACTGGTACCCGACGCCGGAGGAGCGCGATGCGGCGCTCGCGGAAATGAGCCGACGGCACCTGTACTCGCGTGCCAGCGACAAGCCCTCGCTCCTGTTCGAGAAGGTCGAGAACCTCGCCGAGAGCCGCGGGCTGTAGTCGAAGCTCGAAATCGAGGCACATCCCGTGCCCGAGTCCGTCAGAACGTGCGGCCGAGGAACAGGTAGTAGGCCTGGTGGCCGTGGTCGTCGAACCCGCTGCCGAGGTAGACAGGGCCGAGGAACGTATCGAGGCCGATGAAAATGCTCGCGTCCTTGTGCAGTCCGGTGAGTTTCGCGGCGCGCAGCCGCGGCCAGACGTTGCCGGCCTCGAGCGACATGCCGAGGTAGATGGGCACATTGAGGTACCCCGGGCCGCCGCGGCCGATCTTGCGATACAGCAGCAGCCGCGCGATGCCGAAATCCGGGCCGTAGAGCGAGTAATCCTTGAGGCCGGACAGGTCGAGAAAGCCTCCGAGCGGAAACTCCATCCACAGGCTCGAGACCCTGTCGAAGGTGGCGCCCCCGGAGACCGACAGCGCCACCGTGTCGCGCTGCCGGAAGGTGTGCGCGCCGAGGTAATCGAGCGTCAATTGATTGGAGTTCGGCTGGCCTCCGACCACGTTGCGCGCGCCGCTCCACTGCAGCCTCGCCTGCTGGCCGAAGTGCGGAAAGTTGATGTCATCGAGGGTGTCGTAGGTGAAGCGCAGGAAGTAGGTGCGCGACCCGAAGCTCTGCTGCGGAGGGAATTGCCGCAGCTGCGGGTCCGTGGGATCGCCGATCGTGAGACGGGAGCGGCCCTCCTCCCGGTACACGCCCGCGCGGATCTCGCCCCAGTTGCTGAACTGCCTGCCGAAGTCGAGCCCGTAGTCGAAGGTGTGCACGCGATACTGCGCCCGCTGGCTCTGGCCGACGAGGTACGGGAGATTCCGCGCCATGATCGAGGCGTGGGGCATCACGAACCAGCCGGAGAACTGCGAGAACGGCAGGAACACCTGCGTCGAGAGCCGCGAGGTCTGGCCGATCTGGCCGTCGGTCACCCACTCCCCTCCGCTGCGGGTGATCTCCGACATCACGTAGCGCGCCGCGGCGCCGTAGTACGAATCGCCCTCGAAGTCGTCGCGCAGGCTCACCCCGAAGCGCAGGTAGTTCGGGCCGATGGAGTTGCCGCGCGCATCGATGAGCAATCCGTAACGGTCGTGCTCCCGGACCACGCGGTAGTCGAGCGTGTCGAGGCCACCCTGGCCGTACAGCGTGGTGATGCGCCGCCCGACCGCATCGGGATTCAGGCGCTTGCCGACCATGTCCCCGAACAGCTTCTCGATGGGCTGCGAGAACACTCCGGCCCCGGTCTGAACCTTCACGAAGTGAATGCGCGGCGGCGGTCGGCGCAGCGCCTCGCGCCGCTCCTCGTACCGGCGGTACCGCGCCCGGCTCACGGACAGTGCCGCCAGGCGGCCGCGCATCTTCCAGGCCGCGCGCTCCCCGAGGTCGAGCAGCTGGTTCACGTTGCCGAAATCGAACGAGGAGATATCCCCGAGCGCCGGGCGGATCAGAATGTCGTGCGGTCCGAGCTTGGCCAGCTCGGCCTTCGACTTGCGCTGAACGAACAGGGCGAGCGCCTGGTTGGAGATCGCCGTGACGCTGTTGAGCTTGGCCTGCGGCAGCAGGGGAAACCCCACATCCACCACGATCAGCACATCGACGCCCATTTCCCGCGCCACATCCACCGGCACGTTGTCCGATATGCCGCCGTCGACGAGCAGCCGCCCCCCGCGCTCGACGGGTGCGAACACCCCCGGCGCCGACAGGCTCGCGCGCATCGCGCTCGTCAGATCGCCCGCGCCGATGACCACCTCGCGGCCGGTCTCGAGGTCGGTCGCGACCGCGCGAAAGGCGGTCGGGAGGTCGTCGAAATTCGTGATCCGCGCGACCGGCAAGGTCAGCCGGCGCAGCATCTCCGTCAGGCCCTGCCCCTGGATGAGCCCCTCCGGAAGCACCAGGCGGCCGTTCCTGAATCCGATCGGGAACTTGACCAGGAAATTCTCGTCCTCCTCCTTGCGCCGCAGCGTCAGATCCTCGCGCGGCGGACGGTCGCGGAAGGCGTCCTGCCAGTTCAGGGAGCGGACGATCGCCTCGATCTGCCGCGCGGACAGGCCGCTGGAATAGAGTCCGCCCACCACCGCGCCCATGCTGGTGCCCGCGACGGCGTCGATCGGAATGCGCAGCTTCTCGAGCATGCGCAGCACGCCGACGTGCGCGATGCCGCGCGCGCCGCCGCCCGAGAGCACGAGTCCGATGCGCAGTCGATGCGGGGCGTGAGCCGGCCGTGGTCCGGATCCGCCCGGCGCGGGTGCCGCGAGCGAGGGCCCCGCCGACAGAAGGGCGATGAACAGCAGACTGGAAGCCCAGATCCGAAGCGCTATCGGCCGCGACCACCCCATGCGCGCGAGGATATCAGCACCAAAGCGGGCCAGGTGGGCGATGCGATACGATACGAGGTTGCCACGGGCCTCGCGTGGCCGCAGCGGAGTGTCGAATGCAGTATCTGTATCTCTTCCTGCCTCTCGTCATCGAGGCCGCGCTGATCGTCCACTGCATCAAGACCGGCCGCAACTGGATCTGGGTCTGGGTCCTGCTGCTCCTGCCGGGAATTGGCGCCATCGCCTACGTGGCGGTGGAGATCGTGCCCGAGCTCTTTCGCAGCCGCACGGCTCAGCGTACCGCGCGCGGGCTGAAGAAGGCGGTCGATCCGTTCGCGGATCTGCGCCGTTTCGAGGACGAGGCGCGACTTGCGGGCGATGTCGCCAGCCGTCAGCGATATGCGGACGAGCTCGCCCGCCACGGACGCTACGAGGAGGCGATCACGCAGTACCGGCAGGCGCTCACGGGTCTTTACGTGCATGACCCGAATCTGCTGCTCGGGCTGTCGCGCGCGCAGTTCGGCCGGGGCGAGGCCGCGGCGGCGCGCTCGACCCTCGAGGAGCTCATGCGCGAGAACCCCGGCCTGATTTCGGCGGAGGCGCATCTGCTCTATGCACGCGCGCTCGAGGGCGAAGGCAACATCCCCAAGGCGCTCGAGGAGTACCGCAGGCTCGCCCACTCGTATCCCGGTGCCGAGGCGGCGGTCCGCTACGCGCAGCTGCTCGACCACCAGGGCAATCGCGATGAGGCGCGCAGAGTGGCCCGCGAGCTGCTCGAGCAGGCGCGCATCGCGCCGAACCATTACCGTCGGGCGCAGCGCGCCTGGCTGGACGCCGCCGCACGACTCCTTTAGGGGCGCGCCTCCGACGGAACCTGCTGCGTGATGCAGTGGATTCCGCCCCCGCCGAGCAGGATCTCCCGCGCCGGCACCCCGACCACCTGCCTGTCCGGGCACAGGCGCCGCAGGCGCTCCGCGGCGATCGCGTCGGTGCGCGGATCGAGCAGCGGCATCACGATCGCGCCATTGGCGAAATAGAAATTGACGTAGCTCGCCGCCAGCCGATCGCCGGCCCG
>JAKAZP010000236.1 GCA_021815905.1 Pseudomonadota bacterium
CAACTGCTCGTGGTGGCTGACGATTCGGTTCTCCACCGGACGGAGCTTACGCAGCCGGGCGCGCCCGCTCGCGGGGAAGTACACGAGCTTGCGCGGCTGGGTGCCCCCGAGATCCGCGGCCGCCACTCGATACCCCTCGAGGGACATGTAGGAGCGGATGAACTCGATGTTGCGCTTGCCGACGTCGGTCATTCCCGTGAGGATTCGTCCTCCGCCGAACAGCTTGATCTCGAGCCGCTCGCGCGCGGCGCCGAGCTTGAGCAGGTCGTGCATCAGGCTCTCCATCGCATACGACCCGTAGCGGGTCGCGAGGCCGGCGGCCGGGCCGGACGCCCCGGGGGCGGCGCGGGCGGCTTCCTCGGGCAGCATGAAATGGTTCATGCCCCCGATGCCGAGCATCGGATCGCGTATGCACGCCGACACGCACGAGCCGAGGACCGTCGAAATCGCCTCGTCGCCGCGCGTGACGTAGTACTCCCCCGGCAGGATCTTCACCGTCCAGCGTGAATTCTCGCGGTCCCAGTAGCGCTGGAAATGGCCGAATCCCGCGATCTGCGCGGGCGGACGGGAACCGCCCGCGACCCGCTCGGCGTCGGCGTCCGGCTCAGACGCGCCGGTAGATGGTCTTGCCGATGAGCGCATAGGCATCACACACCTTGAACAGACTCTCGGAATGTCCGAGGAAGAGCAGGTCGCCGGGACGCTGCAGCCGCGAGAAGCGCGCGAACAGCTCGCGCTGCGTCTCCCTGTCGAAGTAGATGACCACGTTGCGGCAGAAGATCGCGTCCAGTGGTCCTCGCATCGGAAGCTGGTGAATGAGATTGAGCGGCTTGAACGTGACCAGCGAGGCGACCTCGGGCGCGATCTGCCGCCAGCTGAGGTCCCCTTCGCGCCGGGCCAGGAAGAAGCGCTCGAGGCGCTCGGGTGCGATCCCGGCCGTGCGCTCGGGCGGGTACAGGCCCCGGCGCGCGCGCGCGAGAACCTCGGAGTCGATATCGGTGGCGAGAATGCGGACGTCGGCGCGCCTCGGCTGCGGCAACGCCTCGAGCGCCGTCATCGCGATCGAGTAAGCCTCCTCGCCGCTCGAGCAGCCCGCGGACCAGATGCGTATCCGGTGCGAGTGCCGCGCGCCCGCGGCGAGCGGCGCCAGCAGCTGCGTGCGCAGATAGTGGAAATGGTGCGGCTCGCGGAAGAAGGCCGTGAGGTTCGTGGTGATGGCGTTGCACAGCTCGGCGAGCTCCCGCTCGTCGCGCTCGAGCCGCGCGCGATACTCGGCGAAGGAGCGCAGCTGCAGCGAGCGCAGACGCCGCGTCAGTCGTCCGTAGACGAGCTCGCGCTTCTGATCCGAAAGGTGGATCCCCGTGAGCGACTTCACCAGCGCCCGCAGCGCCTGGAAATCCTCCTCGCGGAAGGCGAATTCCCGCAGCCGCGCCGTGGGGGAGTCGGGACAGCCGCGGGGCCCCCGGGGACCCCGGGGGCCCCGCGGCCTTGGGGAGGGCGCCGCCGACATCAGCCGTGCTTCGCCTTGAAGATGCGTACTTGCCTGTTGAACGCATCGGCGACCCTCGTGAGCTGATTGATCGCGGTGTTGTGCAGCGTCATCTGATCGACGGTGCTCAACTCCTTCTGACGCACCTCGAACTTGAGGCAATCGAGGTACGTCCGCACGTCGCTGTTGTACTGCCTGATGGTGTCCATGGCCACCACCATCTGCTGCTGGTTGGATGTGCTGCCGTCGGGAATCCTGCTCGGCGCGGGCGGCAACCGGCACTGGCCGGCCAGGGCCTGAAGGCTGAGCGCGCTCGCGGCCGCGAGGGCGGTCAGCGCGCGGATTCGCTTGGGTGATCTCATGGGGTGTCGCTCGCTTGCTGTCACGGATCAGAATTCCTGCCATTCGGAGTCGCCGGCATCCCCCGGCGCGCGGGTGTCGTGACCGCGCACGCCCGCGGCCGCCTCGCGCGCGGGCGCGCTCGGCCGGTCGGACCTGCGCTGCGCCGCCCACGGGCGATTCGGCCCCCGCCTGTCGGCGCGGGCGGAAGCCCCCCGGGCCGCGGATGCCGCCGGGGGGGCGGCGACCGGGACCGACGCCTCCGCGCCATCCGGCCGCGTCGCGAACTCGAAACGGCCGAGCATGTCGTTGAGGTCTCGCACCTGCTCGGCCATGGCCTGGGATGCGGCGGTCGCCTCCTCCACGAGCGCCGCGTTCTGCTGCGTGAGCTCGTCCATCTGCATGACCGCGCGGTTCACCTGCTCGATCCCGGCGGACTGCTCGCGCGAAGCGGCCGCGATCTCGGCGACGATGTCGGACACCTTCTTCACCGACGCCACGATCCGCTCGAGCGTCTCGCCCGACTGCGTCACGAGCACCGAGCCGTCCTCGACCTTGCGCACCGAATCCTGGATGAGCTCCTTGATCTCCTTGGCCGCGGTCGCCGAGCGTCCGGCGAGGCTGCGCACCTCGCTCGCGACCACGGCGAAGCCGCGCCCCTGCTCCCCGGCGCGCGCCGCCTCGACCGCCGCGTTGAGCGCGAGCAGGTTCGTCTGAAAGGCGATGTCGTCGATCACGCCGATGATGTCGGCGATCTTCCGGGAGGCGTCGTTGATGTCGCGCATGGCGCCGACGGCCTGACCCACCACCGCACCGCCCTTCTCCGCCTGGTCGCGCGCCGCGAGCGCGAGCTGATTGGCCTGGGCCGCGTTGTCGGCGTTCTGCTTGACGGTGGTGGTCATCTCCTCCATGGAGGAGGCGGTCTCCTCGAGCGAGGAGGATTGCTCCTCGGTGCGCTGCGACAGGTTGGAGTTGCCGGCGGAGATCTCCTCGGCGCCGCGATGCACCTCGGCGGCGACCCGCTTCACCTGGGAGACGACCTGCGCCATGTTGTCCGCGAGCTGATTGACGCCGCGGCTCATCGCCTCGAGGAAGCCGCTCTTGCCCGCGGGATCGATGCGCTTGTCGAGTCTCCCGGCCACCACCGCCGACAGCATCTCCTGCATCTCGTTCTCGATCGCCACCTCCTGGGTGCGCTCGGTCCACTCCATCACCGTCCCGATGCGCTCGGCGGCGGCGGTGAGCACCGGGTTGGTGACGGTGTGGAAGATTGCGCCACCGAGGCGCCGCTCGAGCGCGCGCGAGCCGGTGAGCGCCTCCACGGCGTGCCGCTCGCCCACCGGATCGGGCGAGAGCGTCTCGAGCGGCGCGCCGTGCAGCCGCTGCACGTCGAAGCCGGGGAGCGCCGCGCCCATCTCGCGGCCGTTGCGCGCGAAGGTCGCCTGGGCGGTCTCGTTGAGGTAGATGATCCGCCGCGCGGCATCGGCGAGCACGACGCAGGTCGAGACCTTGTCGAGCGCCTGGCGAATGCGGGCGTTTTCCGCGGCCACGTGCCGCTCGTCCTCGATCTGCGTGCGCAGCTTCCTCTGCATGTCATCGAGCGCCCGCAGCACCCGGGAGGCCTCATCGGACCCGGCGAGGTCGATCGCATTGTCGTATTCGCCCGCGGCGATGCGGCCGAAGACCTCGATCGCCTCGGCGAGCGGAGTCGCGATAGAGCGCGTGATGAGCCACGAGAGTGCGAGCGCCACGAGCAGCGCCACCGCCGTGACGCCGACCGTGAAGTCGCGCCACATCGTCGCCTCGGACAGGCGCCGGCCGACGGCGCGGCGCATCTGCGCGTAGCTCACGTCCGAGAGGCGCGTCAGGCTCGCCCGCACCGAGCGCGAATCGGCGAACAGCTCCGAGGTGGTGATGGTCATCTTCTGCGCGTCGACGATCCGTCGCGTGATGATCGAGTAGGAGCCGTCGAACGCGCTCTGGGCGGACTCGAGCACCGGCTCGATGCGCGCGCGCGCACCGGCGGCGGCGCCGTTGAGATCGCGCGCGGCGCTCGCGAAATCCGACATCACCCGCCGGTGATAGAGCTCGAGGGCCATCCGGTCGTCGCCGCCCAGATACCCCTTGATGCTGGCGCTGGTCGCATACCACTGCACGTTGCCCGAGGCGATGAGCGCATCGGGGATGTCGCGCGTGGCGATCGCGATGAGAGCGGCGGTGCGCGCCGACGGATCGACATTGAGCGCGGAGCGCGCGGCGATGATGCGCCCGAGCGTCACCAGACGCGCCAGCAGCGCATCGTGCTCCGCCACCGCCTGGTCGGCGGTCAGTCCAAGCTCGTGGCTCTTCAGGCGACGCCATGCCTGCCTGATCACGTCCCATTGACCCGCGACGCCCAGGGTCCCCCCCAGCCGGACGTCGCTCGAGTCGACGGCGGACATGAGACGGTCGACGTTCGCCTCCGATTCCCCGAGGGCGGCCCGCCGCGAGGCGCTGCCGGTCAGCACGGCGAACAGCAGGCTCCGGTGGTTGACGACCTCCGCCAGAACGGCGCCGACCCGCTGCGCGTAACGGGCGCCCTCGAGCTCGTTGCGGGCCTGCGCCACCTGACCGTCGGCGGCGCTCAGGTAGAACGCCCCGAGCAGCACGGTCGGCACGGCCATCGCCGCCACGAGCAGCGCGAGCTTCTGCCACAACTTCAATCGGCTGAGTATTCTCATTACTACCGTCTCGACTCCAGGGTGGAGAGGTCCCGGCGCGCGGGGCGCCCGTCCGACGCCGGCGCCGCGGCGGGCTCGGACACCGGCCCAATGGCGGTCTCGGCCGTCGGTTGCGCGCCGATGTCATAGCGGGAGAGCATCTCGTTGAGCTCGCGGACCAGCGAGGCCATCGACTGCGACGCGGCGGTCGCCTGCTCGACGAGCGCCGCGTTCTGCTGGGTGAGCTCGTCCATCTGCACCACGGCGCGGTTGACCTGCTCGATGCCGGAGGACTGCTCGCGTGAGGCGGCCGCGATC
>JAKAZP010000237.1 GCA_021815905.1 Pseudomonadota bacterium
TATCCGTTCAGCTACGCTGCCGAGGAGTTCCCCGATCTGGCGCGGCTGATGGAGCGGGCATGCGACGACCCCGCCCGCCATGTCGATACCTGGGTGCGCCGCTTCCTGCCGCGCGGCCGGCCGGCGAATTCCCAGCAGCTGCTCTCGAGCACCTGGCCGCTCATCATCCGCATCGTGAGCCGCTGGATGATCGTGATCGCGATCCTGCTCGCGATCGGATTCGTCACCAAGTACGAAGTCAAATTCTCGCGCAAGATCGTGGTGTCGTGGATCTTCGCGACGCCCGCGATGCTCATCGTGGTGACGCTCGTCCTGCAGGAGCTGCAGCGGCGGCTGATGTTCGACCCGGCGCAGGTGCGCCGCGTCGCCTTCGTCGGCTGCAACGACGTCAGCCTGTCGCTCGCGCGGCGCATCGCCGGCAACGGCGAGCTCACGGAGCTGAAGGTCGAGGGCTTCTTCGATGACCGCAGCGCCGAGCGCCTCGGGCTCGCGGGGGAGCGGCTGCGCCTGCTCGGACTGCTCTGCGAGCTCGCCGCGTACGTCAAGCGCCGCAACGTCGCCGTGGTGTTCGTCGCGCTGCCCGTGCGGCACATCCGCCGCGTGGTGCAGCTCCTCGATGAGCTGCGCGACACCACGGCCTCCGTCTACTACATCCCCGACATCTACGCCATCGATCTCATCCAGGCGAGGAGCACCGAGCTCTTCGGCATTCCGGTGGTGGCGCTGTGCGAGACGCCGTTCTACGGCTACCGGGGCCTCATCAAGCGCCTCACCGACGTCGCGCTCGCCACGACCATCCTCATCGTCGCCGCTCCGCTCATGATCGCGCTGGCGCTCGCCGTGCGCCTCACCTCGCGCGGGCCCGTCATCTTCGTCCAGCGCCGCTACGGCCTCGACGGGCGGGAGATCAACGTCTGGAAGTTCCGCACCATGCGGGTGCTCGAGGACGGGGCGCAGATCGTGCAGGCACGGCGCGAGGATCCGCGCATCACGCGCATCGGGCGCTTCATGCGCCGCTACTCCCTGGACGAGCTGCCGCAGCTGTTCAACGTGCTGCAGGGCCGGATGAGCCTGGTCGGGCCGCGCCCGCACGCGATCGCGCACAACGAGGAATATCGCAAGCTCATCAAGGGCTACATGGTGCGGCACAAGGTGCCGCCGGGAATCACCGGGCTTGCGCAGGTGAACGGGTGCCGGGGGGAAACGACGCGGGTGGAGGACATGCAGGCCCGCGTCAACTACGACCTCGAATACCTCAGGCGCTGGACCCCGCTCCTCGACCTCAAGATCCTGATCCTGACCGCGACGCGGCTGCTGAGAGACGAGAAGGCGTACTGAGGCTCTCATGACGGAACACGTGCTCGGCAAGAGCGGTTCGGTGCGAGCGCGGCTGCGCGAGCGATCGGCTGCCTGGCTTGCGACGACGGCATCGCTCTTCGAGAGCACCGATCCGCGGGCGCGGGCGAATGCCGAGACGCTGCTCGCGCTCGCGGTGCTCGTCGCCCTCGGCGCGTTCCTGCGGTTCTGGGGCCTCGCCAACGTCGGCCTGCACGGGGATGAGAAGACGATGGCGCTGCCGGCGCTGCACCTGCTGCGCTACGGCACCCCCGAGATGCCGAGCGGCTTCGTCTATCCGCGCGCCCTGGCGCAGCTCTATCTCATGGCCGGATCCATGCGGCTCTTCGGGGTGAGCGCGTGGGCCTTGCGCTTGCCCTCGGCCGTGTGCGGCGTGCTCCTCATCCCCATCGCCTGGCTCGCCGGGCGGCGCTTCCTCGGGCGCACCTGGAATCTCGCGCTCGCCGGGGCCGTCGCGCTGCTCCCCGCCTTCATCCAGGATGCGCAGACCGCGCGCATGTATGTGTTCCTCGTGACCGGGGTGGCGGGCTTCATGGCGCTCCTGTTCGCGTGGGAGCGCACCGGAAAGGCCGGGTTCCTGGTCGCGGCGGTGATCGAGATGGGGGTCTCGCTCGAGTTCCATACGCTCTCGATCTTCGCCGACTGGCTGTGCTTCCTGCCGGGTCTGCTCACCGGCGATGCGCGCCGGCTGCGCCAGGGGGCGGTCGCCTTCGCGGTGATCGCCCTCGAGTTCCTCGCGCTCAACCACTGGATCAACACGCAGTATCCTCACACCACCCAGGCGCTCGCCTTCGTGGTCACCAACGCCCCGCGCGCTCCGGGGGCCGGTCGGCTCGATGCCGCCTGGTCGATCGCCATGCTGCTGCCGGCGCTCGCGCTGTCCTGGTATGCGATCCGCGAGCGCGGCTGGCTGCCCATCGTGCTGCTCACCGCGAGCCTGGTGGCCCAGGTCGCGCGCCTCGATCACGTCGCGCTCCTGCTCGTGGTGGCGGCGCTCGTCATCGCGCGGCGCAACGGGCGTCTGTCACCGGCGAGGCTGGGCGTCTATTTCGGCGTCTGCGCCTTCATTGCGGCGCTGCAGATCGAGTACGACCACGTCCACCACGTGGGCACCCTCCCGCAGATCCTGGGTCTGATGCTCGGCTGGCCGAGCGTGCGGCCGTGGATCGCGATCTCCTGGTACTCGCGCGCGGCGCTGATGATCGCGGCGGCGGGCGTCGCGGTCGGACTCTGGCAGCTCGCGCATCGGCGGCGCATTCCGGATTTCCTCCTGATGTTCGCCCTCGGGGTGTGGCTGCCGCTGCTGCAGATCGGCAACTTCTACTGGGACATTCCCCCGCGCTATGCCGAAGCGCAGATCATGCCGCTGCTCATCGCCGCGTTCGCGTGCGCCCGCTGGGGCACGCAGCGGCTGCTCGCGCCCCTCGCCCGCGCCCGCGCCCGGGCGCCGGCGCCGGTGCTCGCCGCGGGCGCGGCGATCCTGATCGCGGCCCTGGTGGTGAGTCCCGCGCGCATCGCCGCGGCGGCCGATCCGAGCTATGCGCAGTACCCCGACAACGCCGGCGCCGCGCGTTTCATCGAGTCGCAGCACCCCGGTCCTCGCGACATCATCGTCGCCGAGGATGCGCTCATGCAGACGTTCTACCTCGGCCACATCGACTACTGGCTGCAGGCGCGCAACATGGCCGCCCCCTTCCTGCGCAAGGTCGACGGCCGCTGGGTCGATGAGTACACCGGCGCGCCGCTCATCGGCACCGGCGCGCAGCTCGAGCGGCTCGTCGAGCGGCGCAACCGCGGCGCGATCTACGTGATCGGCAGCGGCGAGGGCATGCAGCGGGACGGGCGCCGGCTGATGCGCGGGCTCGGCATCGCGCAGGTGCTCGCCTCACCGGCCTTCCACCTGGTCTATGTCGGCCGCGACCACGTGACGGAGGTGTGGAAGGTGGCGCCGCCCCGGCACCGGCCGGCGGCCGCGCCCGGCGTGGGCTCGGACAGATAGGCGATGTCCGCAGTCGGCAACCGGGCCGCGGTTCTCACGCTCGCGCGCGTGGCCAACTATGGGCTGACGATCATCAGTCCGGTGATCCTGGTGCGACTGCTCACGGTCGCGCAGTTCGGCCGCTATCGCGAGTTCCTGCTGTACGCCACGGTGTTGCATACGGTGTCGGTGTTCTCGATCAACAGCAGCCTGCTTTACCTCATCCCGGCGGAACCCCAGTGCCGCTGGCGCGTCGTGCGCCAGACCGCGATCCTGCTCGCGGGCACGAGCGTGCTGGTGGTCGCGCTCATGGCCGCGATCGATCACGCCTCGGGCGGGCATCTGGTGGGGCCCTTTCTGCTGCCGCTCGGCGCCTTCACCCTGTTCGCCACCAACCTCGACTTCTGGGATGACTACTGGGTGGCCACGAACCGTGCCGGCCTGGTGTTCGTCTACTCCTCGGTGCGCCTTGCCGCGCGCGTCGCGGTCGCCACGGTGACGGCCGCGATCACTCACGACGTACGGGCGATCATCTGGGCGCTGGTGGCGCTCGAGGGCGCGCGCTGCCTGGCGGCGGCGATCGTCTGGCTGCGCGTGCAGAGGAGCGCGCAGGAGCCGGCGCTGAAGGAGCCCTGGCGCGCCCAGTTGCGCTATTGCCTGCCCTCGGGCGTCGCCGGGGTGCTGTCGCTCCTGACCCGCAACTTAGGCGGCCTGGTGGTGGCGAACTCCCTCGGGGTAGTGGCGTTCGCCGAGTATGCGGTCGGCCGGTCGGGCAGCCCGATCATCACCATTCTGCGCAGCTCCGTCTCGAACATCGTGCTGCCGGAGATGGTGCGCCGCGGGCGCGGCTCGCGCGACGCCGCGCTCGCGCTCTGGCGACGCGCGACCGTGGTGAACGCCATCGTGCTTCTGCCGCTCGCCGTGCTGCTCCTGCGCTATGCGAAGCCGCTGATCGCGATCGTCTTCGGCGTGAAATACGTCGGGGCGGCGATCGTGCTGCAGATCTTCGCGCTGGTGATCGTGCGCGAGTGCTTCGATTTCTCCCCCGCCGTGCGCGCGTTGAACCGCACCCGTCCGCTCGTCGAGAGCAATCTGATCTCGCTGCTCGCGTGCGCGCTGCTGCTCGCGCTGCTCGTGCCGGTCGCGGGGGTGGGCGGTGCCATGGCCGCCGTGGCGCTCGCCGGCTGGATCGATGCGCTCTGGCTCGCATACCGCACGGTCCAGGCCTATCGCATCACCCTCGGGGAGCTGCTGCCCTGGAGCGGCATCGGCAAGACCGCCGTCGCGGCGCTCGCGGCGGGCGGGGTGCTCATCGCCATTCCCTGGGGAGCGCTCCTCGGCTTCGGCGGCATGGCGCTCGGCTCCGCCGCCTATCTCCTGATCTTCGCCGCCCTGATGCTCGTGCTGCGGGTGCCGGAGGCTCAGATACTGCTCGAGTGGGTGCGCCGGCTCACGCCGCTTCGGGCCGCGAACTCCCGGAGGACCTGAGGGATGTGGCTGCTGTTCA
>JAKAZP010000238.1 GCA_021815905.1 Pseudomonadota bacterium
AGCTGACGATGGTATCTTTCTTCATCGAAGCCGTTTTGCGGGGCGGCGAAATCCGGTTCGCGCCCGGGTTGCTGGCGCGGGCCCACGGCGGGGTGCTGTACGTGGATGAGGTGAACCTGCTGCCGGACGCGCTGATCGATCCGCTCCTCGATGCGGCCGCGAGCGGCGTCAATGTGATCGAGCGCGACGGCATATCGCACCAGCACCCCGCGAGCTTCGCGCTCATCGGCACCATGAATCCGGAGGAAGGGGAGCTGCGCCCGCAGCTGCTCGACCGCTTCGGGCTCGCGCTCACCGTCCAGAGTTGCTCCGATCCCCGGCTGCGCGGGGAGATCGTCCGGGCGCGGCTCGCGTTCGATGCCGATCCGGTCGCCTTCAGGGGGCGCTTCGCGAGCCAACAGGCCGAGCTCCGGGCCGGCGTGAGTCGCGCTCGGGCGGCGCTGGATGAGCTCCCCGTCAGCGACGAGGCTCACGAGCACGTGACCGCCCTGTGCATCGCGGCCCAGGTCGATGGCGTGCGCGCCGACCTCGTCATGATCCGCGCCGCGCGGGCACTGGCGGCCTGGCGTGGCGAGAGCGTCGCCGGGCGCGAGCACGTGGAGGCAATCGCCGATCTGGCTCTGCACCATCGGCGGCGGGCGCCGGCGGATCAGGCTGCTGCCGAGGATCCACCGGCCGCCCGGCCGACCTCGGGCGCCGAGCCCCGAGACGCTGACAGCTCACCGCCGCGGGCTCCCCCCAAGGGCCCGTGGGGCGAGCTGCCGCCACCGTCGCTCGCGCCGCTCGCGGCTGCGCGGATCAGCCTGAGTGCGCAAAAAAAAAGACCATGAGAAGCGGCGCGGGAATGTCGAACAGTGTCCGGGGAGATCGCTGGAGCGCGCCCCGAGCGGCCGCGGCTTGCGGCTCCGAGAGATCGCGGCGAATTCACTGGCCGCGCACGCTCGCCGCCAAGGCTCGAGCGCCGCTGCGGCGTGAGCACTTGCGCTTCTCGCCGGCGAGCGCCGGTGCGGGAGAGCTGCACTGCTTCCTCGTCGACTGCTCCGCCTCCATGCTGAGGGGCCAGCAGCTCGCGCGGGCGAAGGGGCTGCTCATGCAGCTCATCCAGTCGGCCTACCAGCAGCGTGCTGAAGTGGCCATCGTTAGATTCGCGGGGAGCGAGGCCCACGTGCACCTGCCCCCCACTCTCGCGCGGCCGCTGACCTCGACGCGAGTCGAGCAGTGGCTGCAGCCGATCCGGGCCGGAGGCGCGACGCCGATGGCGCGCGGGGCCGCCGCCGCTGCCCAGCTGCTCGCCCGAGCCGCCCGAGTGCGGCCCGCGCAGCGCCGGTGGCTCTGGCTGCTGACCGATGGGCGCAGCCCGGAGTCCCCCGTCCGGCCTCGGCCGGCCGACATCGCCGTGGTGATCGATTGCGAGCAGGGCCGCGGGCGGTTGAGCCGATGTCGAGCGTTGGCGGATCGCTGGCGGGCGCATTACCGGCAGCTCGGGGAATTCAGCGCCGGGTCTTCGCTGGAGAACAACCTATGACGGCGTCCGATACCGACGCGCACAAGAGAATGACCGAGAAGCGCAACGCCGGATATGAGAAGAAGCAGGCTCGCGCCACGCTCGAGAAGGGTCTGCTGATCGTCATCACCGGCCCCGGCAAGGGAAAGACGACCAGTGCGCTCGGTATGGCGCTGCGCGCGGTCGCGCACGGCATGAAGCTCGGCGTCGTGCAATTCATCAAGGGCGCGAAGGCCACGGGCGAGCGGGACGTGTTGCAGAGATTCCCGAACGTCGACTGGCTCACCATCGGCGATGGCTTCACCTGGATCACTCAGGACCGCGAGCGTGATGTGGCGACGGCGCAACGAGCATGGAGCGAGGCGCGGCGGCTGCTCGCGGACCCGACGTATGAGATGGTGATCCTGGACGAGCTCAACACCATCTTGAGATACGAATATCTGGAGCTGGCGGTGGTGTTGGACAGTATCGCGGCGCGAGACCCGATGAAACACGTCATCGTCACGGGACGCAATGCGCCGGCCGCCTTGATCGAGGCGGCCGATCTCGTCAGTGACATCCACGCGGTCAAACACCCCTACAAGGATCAAGGCGTCAGGGCGCAGCGTGGGATCGAATTCTGATGGTGAGCTCGACCGCAACTGACCCGAGTCTGGACTCCTCGCCATGGGTCAGAGGCTGGTGCCCGACTCTCTTTGAGCCGATGGTGGCGGCCGACGGTCTGCTGGCGAACGTCAAGCCGCGCGCCAGAGGATGGACGGCCGGCGACCTGCGCGCCATCGCCGCGGCGGGGGCGCTGCACGGCTCGGGGCGGTTCCTCCTCACGAACCGCGGCAATCTGCAGGTTCGCGGACTCTCGGGCGGCAGCGCCGCTGCGTTGGCCGAGGCGATGGTGGCAGCGGGATTGGCGAGCGCCAGCTTGGAAGCCGAGCGGCGCCGGAGCATTCTCATGGCCGCGGCGCAGACGCCCGAGGCGCAGAGCATAGGCGCGCGGCTGGAGGATTGGCTGGAGAGCGGAGTGCCCGAGGCGCTAACCTCTCTGCCGTCCAAATTCTGCTTTGCGGTCACATCCGAGGATGCTCACGGCGATTGCGCCGCCGCCGACATTTGTATTCACGCAGGCAAGAGGCACAGTTGGGTTGCTGCCTGCGCGGGGAATGTTGCGGCCTTGACGGATGATCCGGTGGCCGCTGTCGCAGCCATCACGGGCGCCTTCCTGCGTATGGCCGCGGCCGGCTCGGCGCGGCCTCGACGCCTGAAAGACCTCGTTTCCGACGAGGAAGCCGGCGCTCTGTTCACCGCTGCCGGTCTCGAGGCCACTCCGTTTCCGCCGCGGCTGCCGGCGGCCATCGATCCCGATCTCACCGGACCGGCGCAGCCGCCGGCTCGCGTCGGACCTCTCGGCGGCGAGGAGTTCGGTCTGGGTGTTCCCTTCGGAAGGGCGGACGTCGCTTCCTTGAATGCTGTCGCCGACATCGCGGAGCGCTTCGCGAATGGGCGACTGAGACCGACGGTGCACCGCACTTTCAATCTGTCCGGCACCCGGCGGGATCGGCTGCCGGATCTCTCGGCAGCGGCAGAGCGAGCCGGCATGATCGTGGACGGCGGCGATCCGCGCCTGCGAGTCGCGGCCTGTAGCGGCGGATCCGGCTGCGCCCGGACCGCCGTGGACATCCTCGCCACGGCGGAGAGCCTGGCTTCGTTGTGGCGCGGCGGGGGCGTGCTGCACGTTTCCGGCTGTGCAAAGGGATGCGCGCATCCTGAAGCGGCCGCCGTAACGCTGGTGGCCGGCGCGCCGGGTGATCGCTTCCATGTGTTGCATGACAGCCGTGCCGATGCCGTCGCCTCGCGCAGCATGACACTGGCGCAGGTCCGCGAGGCGCTGACCCGGGGCGGCGATCGGGGGTGCTCATGAGCTCTCGCGACTACCTCCGTGATGGCGCGGCGATCTACCGCGAGTCGTTCGCGACGATCCGGCGGGAGGCGGACCTCTCGGCGTTCTCGCAGTGGCAGGCTCGGGTCGTCGTACGCATGATTCACGCCTGCGGCATGGTGGACGTCGCACGCGACGTGCAGATGTCGCAGGATTTCGTGCCCAGTGCACGCGCGGCGCTGGCGGCGGGCCGGCCGATACTCTGTGACTCGCAGATGCTCGCTCACGGCATCATCCGCGCCCGTTTGGCCGCCCACAATTCCGTGATCTGCACGTTGCGAGACCCGCGGACCCCCGAGCTCGCGCAGCGCCTCGGCACCACCCGCGCGGCCGCGGCGGTCGAGCTGTGGGCCGAGCAACTGGGCGGCGCGGTGGCGGTCTTCGGCAATGCGCCGACGGCGCTCTTTCACCTGCTCGAGCGCATCGATGCGGGTGCGCCGCGGCCGGCAGCCATCATCGGCCTGCCGGTCGGCTTCATCGGCGCCGCCGAATCCAAGGAGGCGCTGGCCGCTTGCGCCGCCGTTCCATCTCTCATCGTGCGCGGACGCCGTGGCGGAAGCGCAATGGCTGCCGCGGCGCTCAATGCGCTCGCCGGGAGCGGGGAAGAGTGAGCGCTGTGCCGCACGATACGGTTTGCACTCAGGCTGTGTCCCACGGCCCGACGCTGTACGTCATCGGACTGGGACCCGGCGACCCCGAGCTGATGACGGTCAAAGCTGAGCGAGCCGTCCGCCGCGCGCAGGTCGTTGCCTACTTCGCGAAGGCGGGGCGCCAGGGCCACGCGCGGACCATCGTCGATGGCCTTTTGGGCGCGACCTGCGAGGAATTGCGTCTGGAGTATCCGTTCACGACCGAGGTCGCCGTCGCAGAGCCGCGCTACCACGAGCAGATGCATGCGTTCTATGACGACTGCGCCTCCCGGATCGCGGCCACGCTGGATCGCGGCGCAGATGTGGCGTTGCTTTGCGAGGGCGATCCATTCTTCTACGGCTCCGCGATGTACCTTTTCGACCGTCTGGCGCCGTCCTATTCAACGACTGTGATTCCCGGAGTGACGGCCATGAGCGGTTGCAGCGCCCGGGCTCGCCTGCCGATCACGCATGGCGATGACGTGCTGAGTGTCGTGCCCGGTACGCTCGATGAGGATTCTCTCGCCGAGCATCTGGGCGGCAGTGATGCAACGGTCGTCATGAAAGTGGGGAGGCAGCTCGGCAAGATCCGGCGCGCGATCGAGCGCGCGGGCAAGCTCGATCGGGCGTTGTACGTCGAGCGTGGCACCCAGACGGAGGAACGGATTGCGCCGCTTGCGGAGGTCGCCGCCGACTGCGCGCCGTACTTTTCCCTGATCATCGTTCCAGGCCGAAGGGGCCGCCGCTGATGCCGAAG
>JAKAZP010000239.1 GCA_021815905.1 Pseudomonadota bacterium
ACGCTCTGAGGGGCTGCGGGGGCTGCGGGGGCCGCGGGGGCCGCGGACGCGGGTCCGGCGATACCGAGTGCCGCCAGCGCGGCGAGCGCCGGCGCGGCGCGAAAGACGGGCGAACCGATCATACGTCTGGTCATTGAATCTCCTCCCCAGGGGCGAGCAAGCGCGCTGACCCCGCGCGATCGTTGTTCGCGCTGCGCGGATGGTAGGAGCGGTTCGGGGGAACGGCAAGGACCGGGGCTCGGCACGGGTCGACGAGGCGAAGGGATTGCGCGGCGAGCGCACACCCGCGGGCCGGGCGCTGGCGCCAAAGCCGGCCCGGACGCTCGCAGCCGGAGCGATCTTCCGCGGGCGCTCAGGGCGGCCGCTGGTCGCAGCGCGTCATGCACAGGAGCGATGCGCCCGATCTCGAGGAGGGGGTGTCCACGCGCCCCACGGGGCGCGCGGTGGCGCTGTCACTCAAGCGCTCGGCCGAGCGCGGCACCCGGCGAAAATCGAGCCCCTGCGCCTCGGGGATGTCGATGCTCACCTTCCACATCAACCGCGCCGGCCGGAGCTTGAGCCCCGAGCGGCGCCGGGTGCTCACCGGGCCGCAGTCGCTCTTGTCCACCGCGAGCCGCGCAACCGCCGGCCAGCCGACGAGGTAGGCGAGGGGGGCGCTCCGGAAACGCGCGACCGCGGACGCGGAGAATCCCGCGGAGGGGCGGACGGGGGGAGGGGTCCATGGGAGCGGGCAGGAGCAAGATGTGAGCACATTGCGCGTGAGCTCAGGGCGCGGGCACGGGCTTTGCTCGTTCGCGCCCTCATGGGCAGCGGAAAGCTCGAGCCGCGGTCGGACCTGCCGCCGGTGCTGGTGCTGGCGGATCACTGCGGCTATCCCGGGGGCGTACCCCACGGCGTCACCAGTTATCTCCTGAACGTGCTGCCGCGCCTCGCGCAGGCGCGCGTGAGCCTGACGGCGTGCTTCCTGCGCGGACCGCACGCGGCCGCCGATGCCCTCGGCGCTCAGGGCATCGAGCCCGTGTTTCTCGACGCCGGCAAGTGGGATCCCACCGTCGCGCTGCGCGTCGCCTCGCTCGCGAGCCGGCGCGGCGCGCGGCTGGTGCATGCGACCGGCATCAAGGGCACGCTCGCGGCGCGCGTGGCCGCGCGCATGGCGGGGGCGCGCGTTCTGCTGCACGTGCACGATCTGAACGATCCGGGGGACGCACTCAGCGCGCTGCAGCGGATGCTGTCGCGGCCGAGCGATGCCGGTGTGTGCGTGTCGGAAGCGGTCCGGGGCTTGACGCTTGGCCGCTATCACGTGCCCGCCGGGCGGATCCGCATCGTTCCCAACGGCATCCCGCTCGAGGCGCTCTCGGCCGCCGGCACCGAGCGCGCCGCGGTGCGCCGGGAGCTCTCGCTCGGGGCCGACCAATTCGTGCTCGCGGTGATCGGGCGCCTGCATCCCGTCAAAGGGCATCGCGGTCTCATTGCGATGCTGCCCCGGATCGTGCGCGACTGTCCGCACGCGGTGCTCCTCGTCGCGGGTGACGGGCCGGAGCGCGGCGCGTGCGAGGCGCTCGCGCGAGAGCTCGGCGTCGCCGCCCGGGTGAGGTTTCTCGGGCCGCGACGCGACATCCCGCGCCTGCTCGCCGGCTCCGATCTCGTGCTGATGCCCTCGAAGTCCGAGGGTCTCGGACTTGCGGCCATCGAGGCGCTCGCGGCGGGCCGCGCCGTCATCGCGTTCGCGGTCGGGGGGCTGACGGAGGTGGTGACCGACCGGGTCGACGGCCGGCTCGTGCCCGCGGGGGACGCGGAAGCCTTCGTACAGGCGGTGCTCGAGACCGCTTCCGACCCGCAGCGGCGTGCCTCCTACGGCCGCGCCGCGGCCGTCAATGCCAGGCGCTTCGCGCTCGAGGAGCACGTGCGAGCGCTGCTCGAGTGCTACCACCTCGCATTGAGCGGCTGAACGGTCGGGCACATGGCCCGGAGCCAGTGCTTCAGGCCATGGGTCAGGCATGGCTCGCGGTCCGCTCCGGGGTGCAGCCGATGATCCGGGCGCCGCATCAGGCATGCCAGCCTCGGCTGCCGCCCACGCCCGCCGCTCGGCGCGCCGGACCGATCCGCCCCTCGGGCAGACTCGGCGGGGCGCATGGTAAATTAGACAGTCAACGACAGGAGAACCGTGGTGAACGCCTTCGATGAGAGCTTGACTTCCGGGCCCAAGCGCGACGTGCCCGGCGGGACGGTGTCCCCGGGATCCTCCGGACCCGCTCATCAGACCGGGGCCGCGGTCGCCCGTTCCCTCGAGGGGCGGATGCTGACCCGCCTCTTCGAGCATCTCGGCAACCCGCCGCTCGAGTTCGTATTGCCGAACGGCGAGCGCATCTCCCCCCCCGGCGCACCGCCGCTCGCGCGGGTCAGCATCGCGAGCCGCGCGACCCTGCTCGGGATCCTTGCCGATCACGGGGTGCGCTTTCCCGACGCCTACAGCGAGGGACGCGTCGAGATCGAAGGCGACATCGTCGAGCTCCTCGAGGCGATCTATCGGGCCGGCGCGCGCCCGCGGCCGCAGGCCTCCTCGCTGCGCCTCGCGCTCGAGCGGCTGCGGCGCCCCCGGTTCAACACGCTCGCCGGCTCGCGCGAGAACATCCATCACCACTACGACATCGGCAACGACTTCTATTCGCTCTGGCTCGGGCCCACCATGGCCTACACCTGCGCCTATTACCCGACGGCCGACGCGACGCTCGACGAGGCCCAGACGGCCAAGATGCACCACGTCTGCCGCAAGCTGCGCCTGCGTCCGGGGGAAACGGTGGTCGAGGCGGGCTGCGGCTGGGGCACGCTCGCGCTGCACATGGCGCGGCACTACGGCGTGAAAGTGCGCGCATTCAACATCTCGCACGAGCAGGTGGCGTACGCGCGCGAGCGCGCGCAGCGCGAAGGCCTGGGGTCGAGCATCGAATACGTCGAGGACGACTATCGGAACATCTCCGGTCGCTATGACGCGTTCATGTCCGTCGGCATGCTCGAGCACGTCGGCCTCGAGAACTACGGCTCCCTCGGCGGCGTCATCGCGCGCAGCATCGGCTCGAGCGGCCGCGGGCTCATCCACACGATCGGCCGCAACCGTCCGGCGCCGCTGCAGCCCTGGATCGAGAGGCGCATCTTCCCCGGCGCCTACCCGCCGTCGCTCGCGGAGATGATGCGCATCTTCGAGCCGTACGATTTCTCGGTGCTCGATGTCGAGAATCTGCGCCTGCACTACGCCCAGACGCTGCGCCACTGGCTCGGGCTGTTCGAAGGCGCGAGCGCGCGCGTGCGCGAGATGTTCGATGAGAAATTCGTGCGCATGTGGCGCATGTATCTCGCCGGTTCCATCGCGGGGTTCACGACCGGGACGCTGCAGCTCTTCCAGGTCGTGTTCGCGCCGCGGAACAACAACGACATCCCGCTCACCCGCGAATACATGTATCCGCGCTGAGGGACGCGTGCGCAGCATCGACGTCCTCATCGTCGGCGGGGGACCCGCGGGGTCGAGCGCCGCGTGGAAGCTGCGCCGCGCCGGGGCCGAGGTGCTCGTGCTCGACAAGGAGCGGTTTCCGCGCCTGAAGCTCTGCGCCGGCTGGATCACCCCGGAGGTGGTGCGCGATCTCGCGCTCGACATCGGCGCCTATCCGCATCGCTTCCTCACCTTCGATCGGTTGCACCTGCACCTGAAAGGGCTGCACCTGCCCGTGCGCTGCGTGCAGCATTCCATCCGCCGCGTGGAGTTCGACGCCTGGCTCCTCGAGCGCTCCGGGGCCGAGGTCATCGAGCACACCGTGCGCGCGATTCGCGAGGACGGCGACGGCTACATCGTCGACGATGCGTATCGCTGCCGCTACCTGATCGGCGCCGGCGGCACGCGCTGTCCGGTGTATCGCACGCTCTTTCGCGAGGTGAATCCGCGCGCCGCGGGGCTGCAGACGGTCACCCTCGAGCACGAGATCGAGTACGACTGGCGCGAGCCGGACTGCCATCTGTGGTTCTTCGACGACGGGCTGCCGGGCTATGCCTGGTACGTGCCGAAGCAGAACGGCTGGCTCAACGTCGGCATCGGCGGCATGGCCGAGCGGATCAAGAAGGGACGGCACTCGATCCAGGACTACTGGAGCCTGTTCACCTCACGGCTCGGACGCGATCTCGCCCGGGGCGCGCGCTACGATCCCGCCGGGTACAGCTACTTCCTGCGCGGGCGCGTCGATGTGGCGCGCCGGGGCAATGCGTTCATCGCGGGCGATGCCGCGGGGCTCGCGACGCGCGACATGGCCGAAGGGATCGGGCCCGCGGTGCGCAGCGGCCTCGCCGCCGCCGAGGCCATCGTGAGCGGCGCCGACTATCGGCTCGAGGCGCTCACCGGCGCAAGCCTCGGCGGCGGTCTCGTCAGCCGGCTGTTCGACTGGGCGATGACGCGCGGGGCGGGACGCACGGCCGAGCCCGCGACCGCTGTCTGATGAAGCGCCGGATTCGCGCGCCACGGCCGATCGAAGGACGACGGCCAGCCGCGCAACCGAATGGTGCTCTGGCTCCTCGTCCGCGCCGTCCGCCGGCGTGCCCGGTGTGAGCACGGCGCAGGGAGCGGGTGCCGTGCCGCGCCGCGATTGACAGCGATCGGGTGACGCCGGATGCTTCGCGACCATGGGCTCGACGCTCTGGGTCGGTACCCGCAAGGGTGCTTTCGCGCTGCGGCCGGATACGGGCCGGCAGCGCTGGAAGCTGTCGGGCCCGCAGTTTCTCGGCCACATCATCCATCACATCGTGCAGGACCCGCGTGAGCCGCGG
>JAKAZP010000240.1 GCA_021815905.1 Pseudomonadota bacterium
TGCCGCCGTCCTGCGTCTTCCACACGCCGCCGCCGGCGCTGCCGACGTAGTAAAGGTCCGCATCGCCCGCCACGCCGAGCACGCTCGTCACGCGCCCGCCCGCGACCGCCGGTCCGAGCTCGCGGAATTTGAGCCGGTGAAATGGGTCGTGAGCGGCCGGTTTGACGGGCGCTGCAGCCGGGGCGGCAGCACCCATCAGCGGAATGCTGAGCAATATCGATGCGGTCAAAGCGGGCAGGAGACGCATTGCAGTCCTCTACGCAAACAGCTTGGGGCGATAACCGCCTAGTCTGCGCTCCATCGAGCCCGGCGCCATGCGCCTGACCGAGCAATACGGTCGCCTCGTCGCGGCGCTTCGCCGCGCGCGACGCTCCCGGCTAGAGCGAGACGGGCTCGATCAGGCGCGCATCATCGGCGGTCTTTCGCGCATACAAGCCCCGGCCGACCTGCCAGGCCCGCATCCCTTCGGGCTCATAGGGCCGCAGCGCCGCGAGCGCCTCCCCGGGACTGCCGGTGAGCCACGCGCCATGGTCCTCCTCGCGCAGGACCGCCGGCATCCTCGGCTTTTCATTGTGCACTTCGGCGAGCAGCCGGTTCGGCGGCGTCGTGATGAGTGCGCACGAGAGCACCTCGGCGCCATCCTCGGCGCGTCGGCGCTCCCAGAGTCCCGCGACGCCGAAGATCGGCCGATCGGTGAGACGCACGACGAAAGGCTCCTTGCGGCCGCCGGGAAAGACGTGCGGCTCATAGAAGCCGGCCATCACGAGCAGGCACCGCTGGCCCTGCTCCCAGGGATGGCGCCAGCCGTACCAGCTCGCGAGCTTCTCGACCGTGGCATTGATCAGCGGGTAGCGAATCTCGCCCCGGTACGGAATGAGTCCCCAGCGCATCATCCGCCCCGTGACCGCGCCGTCGATGGCGAGCACCACCGGAACCTGTTGGGTCGGCAGCACGCGCCAGCTCGCGTGGAAATGCCACAGCGGGGAGATCGTCCGCCAGTACCGCTCTGCGGCAGCCTGCTCGGGAGTCAGGTAGCGGGCGCACATGCACCATACAGTACCCGAAGCGCCTCCGTCCTGCATGGACAGCGGAACCGATCGCAACCGATCATGATCCCATGCCCCCACGAAAGCCGCGCCTGGGTGTCGGGATCCGCACGGGCCATCCGAGCGAGCCGCTGCGGGCCTACATCGCGCTCTATCGGCTCACCGCCTGTTGTCGCCGCCCCGGCTGCCCGCACCGGCGCGAGCTGCATACGGAGCTGTTGCTGCGCCTGTTCGGTGCCGAGGCCGCTCTCGGGAGCATCGCCGCGCGTCTGCGTTGCCATCGCTGCGGCATGCGCGGCGCGCGCATCGAGGTGACCTACATCGGTCCGGCAGAGGAGCTCCGCTAGAGAGTTCTCAGCTCCGCGGCGGGTGCCACGTAATCGTGACATGTAGCATTTGTGTAACAGTCGGCGAGCAAAGGATATGCCAGGAAACCCGCGAGACGCGCCTGTCCGGCAAAAAATGCCACTGAGGGATTCGCCCCTCCTCAACACTCGCGCCAGCGCGCAGCGTTAGGTACAATTCCGAACTGCTGGCCCGGATCATAAGCCTATAGCCTACGACCTTCGTGTCGCAGCGCGCCAAGGGTGGGGCATGTCTCGGGGCGTGATCGTTCTGCAGGCAGCCGAGTCCATTGCTGATCTCGGCCTCTTGCTTGCAGCCCATCACTGGCGGGTACAGCGGGCGACCCAGCCGGATCAGGTTCACGAGGCGCTGCTGCGAGGCGATTGTCACGTCGGCATCGCGGTATTCGACCAAGCGCTCGAGTGCTCGCCGGAGAGCCTTGCCGAGCTCGTCGAGAACTCCGGCACGGAGTGGATCGCCGTGCTGCCGCGCGACTGCGCCCGTGACCGACTCACTGCGCGCGCCCTCGCATCGAGCTATTTCGATTTCCACACGCTGCCGGTGGACGACGCGCGACTGCTGTATTCAGTCGGCCACGCCTACGGCAAAGCCGTGTTACGCCATACGGCGCTCGCGCCCGCGGAGCCGGCGCATGGTCGCTACGGGATGATCGGCGAGAGTCCCGCCATGATCGTCCTGCACGCCCGGCTCGAGAGGGTGATGCGCGCCAACGCCCCGTTGCTGCTCACCGGGGAGAGCGGGGTCGGCAAGGAGCTCGCCGCGCGCGCCGTGCATCTCGGCTCGAGCCGCTCGAGCGGGCCGTTCGTGCCGGTCAACTGCGGCGCCCTCCCCCAGACGCTCATCGAGAGCCTGCTGTTCGGTCACGAAAAGGGCGCCTTCACCGGCGCTCACGAGCGGCAGATCGGCTCCATCGAAGCCGCTCACCGGGGCACCATCTTCCTCGATGAGATCGGCGATCTGCCGCGCTCGGCCCAGGCGAGCCTGCTGCGCTTCCTGCAGGAGTCGACCGTGATGCGTGTCGGCTCCACGCGGGAGATCCGGATCGATGCGCGTGTCATTGCCGCGACCCACATGGACCTGAATCAGGCGGTCCACGCGGGCCGCTTCCGCGAAGACCTGTTCTACCGCCTCAACGTGCTCAGCATCGAGATACCGCCGCTGCGGGTCCGTGGCGAGGACAGCGTGCTCCTCGCCGATCACTTCTTCCGCCACTCCGCCAATGGCCGTGCGCCCGGCGTGCGCGGCTTCTCGCGCAATGCGCTCACCGCCATCGAGCGGTACGGCTGGCCGGGCAACGTGCGCGAGCTGCTGAACCGAGTGCAGCACGCCATGGTCATGTGCGACGGCCCGCTCATCACGGCCGCCGATCTGCAGCTCGGCGCGCCCGTCTGCGCCCGGCCCAACGGCTCGCTGGCGCATGCGCGCGCCGGCACGGAACGCGGACTCATCGAGGCCGCGCTCGAGCGCACCGGCCACAACATCGCGGCCACGGCCCGCGAGCTGTCGGTCTCCCGGGTCACCCTCTACCGACTGCTGAAACGGCTCGGCATCACGCCCCGCGGCCAACCTCCCGCCACCCCACAGCCGGAGATAGAAAAATGAACGCACCACGAAACCTCCCGGCACTCGCACTGATCCCGACTCTTCTTGGGGGAATGGCCTGCGCCTGGGGCGGGGAAAATCAGTCCCCCCCGCTGCCCGCGCCGGTCGGACAGGCGCCCGAGGCGCCGAAGGCGCCCGCCCCGGCTGCGCAGATCTTCGCCGAGCCGACCGTGCTCACCCCCCGCGGCACGCTCGTCATCGAGCCCGACGCCCAGTACGTTCACTCGACCAACAACCAGGTCGCGCTGGTCGGCTACACGGTGCTCCCGGCGATCACCATCGGACTCATCGACATCCAGAGAATCGAGAGCAATCTCTCGACATTCAGTCTGACCGCCCGCTACGGCCTCTTCTCGCGTCTTGAGATCGAAGCGCGCGTGCCGTACGTCGTCGAAAACACCACCACCGAGACCCGGCCGCTCGCGACTGCCGCGACCACCAACTCCTTCTTCGACTCCTCCGGCAGCGGGCTGGGCGATGCCGAGCTCGCGCTTCGCGTGCAGCTCAACCAGTTCCACGGCAACAACATGGTCTGGATCGGCTCGCTGCTCATGAAATCGCGGACCGGGACCGATGTCTTCCAGCAGCCCATCGATGCGAAAACGGGGCTGCAGACCCGGCTCGCGACCGGCTCGGGCTTCTACGCCGTGCAGCCGGGCATCACCTTTCTCCTGCCCTCGGACCCCGCCGTATTCTTCGGCGGCGTCGACTACACCTACAGTTTCGCCCGCAACGTGGGCTACGGGTACGGCCATATCCACCCGGGCGGCATCCTCGATCTGACGCTCGGGATGGGGCTGTCCCTCAATTCGCGCGCCTCATTCAGCGTCGGCTACCAGCACAGCGTGGTCGCACAGACGACGCAGGCGGCCACCGCCACCGGGAGGGCGCTTGCGCGCCTGGGAACCCTGCAGCTCGGCACCCTGCGCTTCGGTGTGACCTACCAGGTCAACCGCAGAACGCTGCTCAACGTGACCATCGGCATCGGCGTCACCCGCGACACGCCGGATCTCGAGGCGACGGTCCGGCTGCCGCTCACCCTGTGAAGGATCCCTGCGCCATTCAGTGGCCGACGGCGCTCGCGACCTGCGCTTGAATCGCGCTCGCGAGGGCCAACGAGTTGACGACCGGAAGACTGTTCAGCGTCGCCGAGATCGTCGTCTGCGTCTGAATGGTGGTCGCGCGAACCTCGTTCTGCACCGCAGTCGTGATCGATGTCGCGTTCGGCAGATCGCTCACGACGATGATCGGGGTCGGGATTACCACCGTGTTGGCCGCCGTCGCCGGCGTGCTTGCCGGGCTCGCCACCGGACCAGCCGCAGTGGACGGCGCGCTCGCGGCGCTCGAGTTCGCCTGCGCCACGGGCTGAGCGCTCGCGAGCGACGCCGCAGAGGCGGACGGTGTCTCAGCGGTCGCATTACCCGCGCCCGTTGCGGAGGTCGCACTCGCCGCCACTGCGACGGCGCTCGAGAGCGCACTGCCAAACTGAGCCATGGACCCGCTCTGGGTCCCGCCGGAGGAAATCGTGCCGTTGGTGTGCGGGGCCACGCTCGTGGGTGCCGCAGCGGGGCTGTGAGCCGTGACGGCGAGCGTGGGGGGAGTGCTCACCGGAGCGCTCGAGGCGATTTGCGCGGCCACCGGCGCCGCACCTGGGGTCGACGGCGCCGCGACGGCCCCGGAGCTCGGGGCGAGGGTGGCGCCCGGGATCCCTCCCCCATTCATGATCTGAATCACCTGGGCGAGGGGCCCGGAGACGCTGATCGTCGGCATGCCGCCCGAGGCGAGCCGAT
>JAKAZP010000241.1 GCA_021815905.1 Pseudomonadota bacterium
CGAGTCGGGCTGGAGGACAACCTGTATCTCAGCCGCGGCGTCTACGCGAGCAACGCGCAACTGGTCGAGAAAGCCCGCACCATCATCGAGGCGATGGGCGCGCGGGTCATCACGCCGGCGCAGGCGCGCGAGCGGCTGCGCCTGCACTGACCCGCGCCCTCGAGGCGATCCACGCGTGGCGACCGCCCTTTACCGGACCGGCATCGCGCCGGAATGGGTGGACTACAACAGCCACCTGCGCGATGCCTACTACTGGGTCATCATCAGCCTCGCCGTCGATGCGCTGATGGACCGGCTGGGGATGGACGAGACGTACCGGACGCAGACGCGCTGCACGATCTACACTCTGGAAGCGCACATCCACTACCTCGAGGAAGTGAAGCAGTCGGACGTGGCGGAGGTTTTCGCCCACGTGCTCGATGCCGACGCCAAGCGAATCCATGCGGGCTTCGAGCTGCGCTGCGCGGGGCACGCGGGACCGGCGGCGGTCGCCGAGATGATGCTGCTGCACGTGCGGCAGGGCGAGACCGCGCAGGCCGTTCCCTTCCCCGCCGCCGTGACCGCTGCGATCGAATCATTCAGACGGAGCACCGGTGACGCGCCCGCCGGGCGTCCGGGGTCGCGTCGCATGGGACTGCATCCGAAGCACTGAGCCCCTGGCGCCCTCGCGCATCCGATGGGCCGCGGCCGCGGACGCACCAGGGCGATGGCGGCGAAAGCGAAACGGCGCCGGGTCAGGCCCCGGAGGATCCCCAAGGTCCCGCGGCGGCGCGCCGGTTGCGGGTCTGCTGCTTGGCCGACACCCCCTCAGCCCAGGCTTCCAGCAGCTGCAGCTGCAGTCGCAGCTGGCCGATCTGCTGCTCGGGTGGCCAGTCTCCCGGACTCGCCACCGCGCTCGCCGTCATGCCGTTGATGAAGGTCATGAGCGACCTCAGCACCTGATCGCGGGTGGCGGCCGTCCAGCCCGCCCACTGCGGCCAGCAGTGATCGAGACAGCGCTCGAACAGGCGCCGGTACTCGCGATGCACCCAGGCGTTGATGCGCTTGAGACGCTTGTCCGCCGAGACCTGGCCCCAGAACGCCGTCCAGAACGCGCATTCGGTGAAGCGCGTCGGATCGATCGGGAGCGCTTCGGTGAGCAGCGCGAGCAGATCGGGTCCGGCGCCGCTCGCGTTCGGGGGCGTCAGGCGCTCCTCGATCCGCCGCAGGATGAGGCGCAGCGCCGCGATGATGATCTCCTGCTTGCTGTCGAAGTAATGAGCGACCATGCCGGTCGTGTACCCGGCCTCGCGCGCGATCCGCACGATGGTCGCCTGATCGAAACCGTGCTCGGCGACCACGCGGCAGGCGACCAGCGCGATCTCGTCGCGACGCTGGGCATGATCGACGATCTTCGGCATGTTGCGTGGCGCTCCCGGGATCAGCTGTCCGCGAAGAGTACACGACGGCCCGCCTCGGGCGGAACCGGCAGCATCGCGTGCGCGGCGCGCAGCTCATCGAGACGCGCGCGCGTGCGCGCGGCCATGGGCGCAGCCGCCGCCGCGGGCGCCTGGAAATGTTCGCACAACTGCTCCGCCGTCGCGATCAGACGCCCGTCCCCGCGGCGCGTCAGACGGTGAAACAGGTGCACTCGCGTCGCATCCACGCCGAGCACCTGGGTCGTGACGCCGAGCGGCTCGAGCGCCTTGGCCGGGTCGTGCCGCACGAGGTGGGTCTGACGCGCGCGCAGGCCGCCGGCGCCCGGGTGTCCGGGATCGCCCCCGCATGCGGCGCGATAGAGCGCCTGCGCCGCTTCCCCGAACACCTGCAGGCAGCGGGAATCGGTCAGCTCGCCGCCGGCATCCACCCATTCGGGACCGACGCGGATCTCCAGAGTGAGCGGCGCTCCGCCTGAGCCGCGCAGTCTCTCCCATCCGCCGTTCGTGAGCTCCGTCGCGCTGTCCGCGTGCAGCCGCTCCTCGAGCTTGCGCAAGGTCGACCCGGCGCCGATGTCGTACTGCTTGAGCACCTGCTGGATCGAGACCAGGCATTCGTCCCGCAGCCGCTCGAGCGAGCGGATCGAGCGCCCGGCCGCCTGCGCCTGCGTGCCCTCGACCAAGCGGTCGATCAGCTGCTCGGTGAGCTCCGGCGCCTCGAGCTTGGTCCACGGCCATTTCAGGCACGGTCCGAACTGCCTGAGCATGTGGCGCATGCCGGTCTCGCCGCCGGCGAGATGATAGATGAGGTTGGTTCCCATGGCCGCCCACCGCAAGCCGGGACCATAGACGATCGCCTCGTCGAGCTCGCCGGTCGTGGCGATGCCGTCGTTGACCAGATGCAGGATCTCCCGCCACAGCGCCTCCTGCAGCCTGTCGGTGAGATGCCCGGGAATCTCGCGGCGCACCCGCAGCGCATGCATGCCGATGTAGGTGTAGAACGCGTGCGCCGCATCGAGCGCCGCGCTGCAGGTCAGCCGCCCCCCGACCAGCTCGACCAGCGGCAGCAGATACACCGGATTGAATGGATGCGCGACCAGCAGGCGCTCCGGAAAGCGCATGTCGCGTTGCAGATCGGACGGCATCAACCCGGAGGTGCTCGAGGCGATGACGACGTCCGCTCCCGCGTGCCGGCTGACCTCGGCGAGCATGCGCTGCTTCAATTCGAGCTGTTCCGGGATGTTCTCCTGGATGAGATCGGCCGCGCGCGCCATCTCGGCGAGATCGGTGGTGAAGGACAGCCTGCCCGGCGCGGGCAGCGGCGCGGCGGTCAGGCGCGACAGCGCGGCGGCCGCGTTGTCGACGGCGCCGCGCAGCCAGGCCTCCATTTCCGGCTTGACGTCCGCGGCGATCACGTCGATGCCGAAGTGCAACGCGCGCGCGGCCCAGCCGCCGCCGATCACGCCCGTGCCGAGCAGTCCCAGGGTTTCGACACGTCTCATGGTGCTCCCCGCCACCTCGCCCAACGCTTTCCCGCGGCTTGTCGCCGGCGGAGGCATTTTATAATATCTCTTTTATAATATAAACAAGCGGCCGATGCCGCGCCCGAACGCCGGACACGACACGACTGGGAGCCCGCGCCATGTTGCTCGAGAAGCGCGCCATCGACTACGTGCCGCTCGCGGAACGGCACGGCAAGGTCTGGCATCTGTGGCCGGTGTGGTTCGCGGGCGACGCCCACCTCGCCACCCTCGCGGTCGGCGCGCTCGGGATCGCCCTCGGGGGCAATCTGCTCTGGAGCGCGGTGGCGGTGCTCGCCGGCTGCGCCGTCGGCACCTTCTTCATGGCGTTCCACTCGGCGCAGGGGCCGCAGCTCGGTCTGCCCCAGATGATCCAGTCGCGGCCGCAGTTCGGCTACGTCGGCGCCCTGCTCGTCTGGGCGGTCGCGCTCGTGACCTATGTCGGGTACAACTCGTTCAACCAGGTGCTCGCCGCGCAGGCGCTGCACCAGTTGCTGCGGACACTCCCCGCAACTTCGCCCGCGACCGAGACCGGCTTCGCGGTGCTCGCCGCGGCTCTGGCTGCGATCGGCTATGACTCGATTCACCTCGCGCAGCGCACGGTGGCATTCCTCATGATCGCCATCCTGAGCGTCTTCAGTGCGGGGGCGCCGCTGCTCGCCTTGCCCGCGGCGCAGTGGGACCCGGCGGGCTTCCGCGCCGCCCCCTTCCTGGCCGAGGCGCTCGCCGCGGCGTCCTATCAGCTCAGCTGGTCGATCTACGTCTCGGACTACTCGCGCTATCTGCCGCGCGAGGTGAGCGTCCGCGCCTCGTTCTGGTGGACCTACGTCGGGGCATTCGTCGGCGGCGCCTGGATGATGCTCGTCGGTGGCATCGCCGCGGCGGCGGCTCCGGCGCTCGACCTGCCCGCCGCGCTCGAGCAGGCCGCGAACCGCATGTTTCCCGGATTCGGGCCGGTGCTGCTCGTCGGCGCGCTGGTCGGGCTGGTGACGATAACGGCACTCAACTTCTACGGCGCCTCGCTCACGCTCCTCAGCGTGCGCGACACCTTCAAGCCCGTGGGACCGGGCGCGGGCAGGCGCCTGGCGAGCGTTGCCGCCGCCGCGATCGTCTCGACGGCGCTCGCACTCGAGTCCTCGAGTCACTTTCTCACGCATTTCTCCGACTTGCTGTCGCTGCTGCTCTACCTCTTCACCCCCTGGACCGCCGTGAACCTCGTGGACTTCTATCTCGTGCGCAAAGGGCATTATTCGGTGCGCGAGATCTTCAATCCCCGCGGCATGTACCGGCGCTGGAACTGGCGCGGGCTGCTCGCCTATGCCGTGGGCTTCCTGGCGATGGCCCCCTTCTTCAGCACGGACCTCTACACGGGGCCGGCCGCCCGGGCGCTGCACGGGATCGACATCGCCATGTTCATCGGCCTGCCCGTGGCCGGCGGCCTCTACCTGCTCGCGTGCCGCTCGCTCGATCTCGATGCGGACCGCCGCGCAGCGGCCGCGGCCGATGCGGGCCTCGAGCCCGCCGGCCCGGTGAGCACCGGGGATTCGCGTGCCGGACCGGCGCTCTCGGGCCCTTGCTAAGAAGCGCTGGATCCGGGCTCCTGCCCGTCCCAGCGCGCCTTGGGCAAAAAGCGCGGTTTTTGCCCAAGGCTCCGCCACCTGCGGCGGCGGGACACATCCATGTGCCTGTCACATGTTCGTGCCGCTTCATGATTCGGGGTGGAACTGCCTCCATGGGCAACTACTGAGGGCCCGGTGGGCCGCAATCGGCGCCCGCGCCGCGGGTGAACGCATCGTCGAATGCCGGAGCGAACTCATCGTTGCTCGTCATGGCAGGCAGGCCGAGCGCGGCCTCGATGGTGCGCGCC
>JAKAZP010000242.1 GCA_021815905.1 Pseudomonadota bacterium
CCGGAGCCCGGCGGCCCCCGCCGGGGGGGGGTCAGATCTGCGCCTCGCCTTCGAGGTAGAGCACGCAGCGGCCCTCGAGCTCGACGCGCTCGCCGCGCACCCGGCAGGTCAGCTCGCCGCCGCGCCGGGAAGCCTGGAATGCCTCGAGCTCGCTCTTGCCGAGCCGCGCCGACCAGTAAGGCGCCAGCGCGCAATGAGCGCTGCCGGTGACCGGATCCTCCGGCACGCCGCGGGCGGGGGTGAAGTAGCGGCTCACCATGTCATATGACCCGCTCCCGCGGGCCGTGACGATCACTCCGAGCCGCTCGAGCCGCGCAAGGAGCGCGATGTCCGGCGACAGATCCCTCACGGCGCGCTCGCTCTCGAGCACCGCGAGATAGTTGACGTCGTTGGCGAGCAGCTCGCGCGGAATCACGCCGAGCGCACGCGCGAGGGCCGGCGAGGCCGCGACCGGAGCCACCGGTCGCGCCGGGAAATCCATCGCGAAGGCGCTGCCGGCGCGGCGCACGGTGAGCGCGCCGCTCGCGGTGTGAAACGTCACCGCGGACCGTCCCGGCTCCAGGCGCTCCAACACCACCGCGGCGCTCGCGAGGGTCGCATGTCCGCACAGCGGCACCTCCACGGCGGGCGTGAACCAGCGCAGCCGGTAGTCGGCGCCTTGGCGGACCAGGAAGGCGGTCTCCGACAGGTTGTTCTCGGCCGCGATGGCCTGCAACACCTCGTCGTCGAGGAAGCGCGGCAGCGGCATCACCGCCGCGGGATTGCCGCTGAAGCGCCGGCTCGTGAACGCGTCGAGTTGATACAGCCTGGTCTTCATGGAGTCGCCCGCGGGAGTCCCGCCACCGTCGTCTCGATCCACTCCTGGACTTGCCGGTTGACCTCGCGCACGTCCCGTCCGGCGCACGGCACCGGCTCGCCGATCACGACGCGCACCGTGCCCGGCTTCTTCATGAGGCCGCGCCGCGGCCAGAACTCTCCCGCGTTGTGGGCGACCGGCACGACGCATCTGCCGGTCTCGGCGGCGAGCAGCGTGCCGCTCACGCCGTAACGGCGCGTCTCGCCCTTCGGCATGCGCGTGCCTTCCGGAAATACGATCACCCAGTCGCCTTCGGCGAGCCGCTCCTTGCCCTGGGCGACCACCTGCGCCACGGCCGAGTGACCCGACTTGCGGTCGATCGCGATCGCGTGGAGTTGCCGGATGCCCCATCCCACCGCCGGAATCCACAGCAGCTCGCGCTTGAGCACCCAGACCTGGCGCGGAAAGACCACCGCCATCGCGATCGTCTCCCACGAAGAGGAGTGCTTCCAGAGCGCGATGTGATTGCCGGGCGGCAGCCGCTCGAGGCCTTCGATCCGGTAATCGAGCCGGCAGATCCATTTGAGCGCCCCGAGCAGCGTCACGGCCCAGACGCGCGCGAGCACGAAGCGCCGCGGGAAAGGCAGCAGCAGGCAGGCGATCACGAAGAAGATGGCGTAGCAGAACGTCCAGACGAACAGGAACGCCGTGAACAGGATCGAGGCGAGGAACTGCATCGTCTCCGCTCAGCCGGGCAGCCGCGACAGATCGGCGACTCCCGCGAACAGCTCGCGCATCTCGCCGAGCAGCGCCAGACGGTTGGCGCGCACCCGCGGGTTCTCGACCATGACCATCACCCGATCGAAGAAGGTGTCCACCACCGCCTTCAGCTGCGCGAGACTGCCGAGCGCGCTCGCGTACTCCTTGCGGCCGGTCGCCGCCGAGACCTGCGTGCGCAGCGCGCTCATGGCCTCGAACAGCGCGATCTCCGCGGGCTCCTCGAGCAGGCTGCGATCGACCGCCGCGGCCGCGCCGCTCCCGGCCGCCTCGCGGCTGTCCGGCCCGGCCTTGCGCAGGATGTTGGCGACGCGCCTGTTGGCGGCGGTGAGGCTCGAGGCCTCGGGCAGCCTCAGGAACGCGCTGAGCGCCCGCAGACGGGCATCGAAATCGAGCGGCGACACCGGCCGGGTCGCCAGCACCGCGTCGAACATCTCGCTCGTCACCGTCGCGCCGGCGCCGGCGCTCTCGAGGTAGTAGGCCCGAAGCCGCTCGAGGACGTAGTCATAGACCTCCCGGGCGGTGGCTTCCTGCGCCAGGACGGGCGCCGGCTTGCCGGCGGCCGCGGCCCGTGCGGCGATGTCCTCGCCCGCGAGCGCCACGGCCACGCCGGTGAGGCGCGAGAGATCGAGCTCGAGGCGCTTCTCGATGAGGATCCGCACCAGGCCGATCGCCGCGCGGCGCAGCCCGAAGGGATCCTTGGTGCCGCTCGGCTTCTCGCCGATCGCGAAGATGCCGGCCAGCGTGTCGAGCTTGTCGGCGATGGCGAGCACGGTGCCGGTGGGCGTCTGCGGCAGCTCGTCGCCCGCCGCGCGCGGCCGGTAGTGCTCCCCGATCGCGAGCGCCACTTCCCGCTCCTCCCCGTCGGCGAGCGCGTAGTGCGTCCCCATGATGCCCTGCAGCTCGGGAAACTCGCCGACCAGCGCCGTCAGCAGGTCGCATTTGCACAGCTGCGCCGCGCGCTCGGCCTCGGCGGCGGGCAGAGCGAGCATGGGAGCGATCTCGAGCGTCAGCCGCCGGATGCGTCGCGCCTTGTCTCCGAGCGAGCCCAACTTTCCCTGGAAGGTCACCGCGTCGAGCGCCTCGATGCGCGCGCGCAGGGGGGTCTTGCGGTCCTGCGCCCAGAAGAACGCCGCATCGGACAGCCGCGGCCTCACCACGCGCTCGTTCCCCTGCACCACCTTCGAGGGCTCGCGGCTCTCGATGTTGGCGACCGCGACGAAGCACGGCATGAGACCGCCGTGGGCTCCCTCGACCGGGAAGTAGCGCTGGTGATTCTCCAGAGTCGAGATCAACACCTCGCGCGGCAGGGTGAGGAATCGATCCTCGAAGCGGCCCGCGAGCGGCACCGGCCACTCGACCAGCGCCGTCACCTCATCGAGCAGCGCCTCCCGCACGATCGCCCGTCCGCCGAGCGCGCCGGCGGTCGCCTGCACCTGCTCGAGCACCGTCGCGCGCCGCGCTTCGAAGTCGGCCAGGACGTAGCCGCGGGCGCGCAGCGTGCGCTCGTAGGCCGCGGGGCTCGAGACGCGCAGCGGCCGCGGAGCGTGGAACCGGTGGCCCCGCGTGCGATCGCCCGAGGACACTTCGAACAGCGTCGCCGGGACGACCTCCTTGCCGTACAACATGACGATCCAGTGCACCGGGCGCACGAACTGCGCCTCGCCCGCGCCCCAGCGCATGCGCCGCGGAATGGGCAGCGCCGCGAGCGCGCTCTCGATGAGAGCGGGCAGCAGCTCGGTCGCGGCCGCGCCCGGCCTGACGCCCGCGTAGTAGAGGAAGGCGCCCTTCGCCTCCTCGCGCCGCTCGAGCGCCTCGGGCGAGACGCCGCAGCTCGCGGCGAAAGCCTGCGCCGCGCGCGTCGGGTGGCCGAGCGCATCGAACGCGGCGGTCAGTGGCGGCCCGCGCCGCTCGATCCTCTGTTCGGGCTGACTCGCGGCGAGGCGCCTGACGAGCACCGCCAGGCGCCGCGGCGAGGCGAACGAGCGGATCTCGAGGTGCGACAGCGCCGCCTTGTCGAGTCCGGCCGCGAGGCCGCTCGCGAAGCTCTGCGCGAGCGTGCGCAGCGCCTTCGGCGGCAGCTCCTCGGTGCCGATCTCCACCAGGAAGTCGCGCTTCTCGGGCCTCATGCGCCGGCGCTCCCGCGCTCGAGCAGCGGAAAGCCGAGCGCCCGGCGACTGTCGTAATAGGCCTGCGCCACCGCCGCCGCGAGCGCGCGCATGCGCAGGATGAAGCGTTGGCGCTCGGTGACGGAGATCGCCCGCCGCGCATCGAGCAGGTTGAAGGTATGCGAGGCCTTGAGCACCTGCTCGTAGGCCGCGAGCGGCAGCCCGGCCTCGAGCAGCTCACGGCAGCCGCGCTCGTGGTCCTCGAAATGACGCTGCAGCACGGCCACGTCGGCGTGCTCGAAGTTGTAGCGCGACTGCTCGACCTCGTTCTGGTGAAACACATCGCCGTAGGTCACCCGCCCGAGCGGGCCGTCCGTCCACACGATGTCGTACAGGCTCTCGACGCCCTGCAGGTACATCGCGAGCCGCTCGAGGCCGTAGGTGATCTCGCCGGTGACGGGCCGGCAGTCGAGTCCGCCCACCTGCTGGAAGTAGGTGAACTGGGTGATCTCCATGCCGTTGAGCCACACCTCCCACCCGAGGCCCCAGGCGCCGAGCGTCGGGGACTCCCAGTTGTCCTCCACGAAGCGGATGTCGTGCACCAGGGGGTCGAATCCGAGCGCGCGCAGGCTCCCGAGATACTGCTCGAGGATGTCGAGGGGCGAGGGCTTGATGGCGACCTGGAACTGGTAGTAGTGCTGCAGGCGGAAGGGGTTCTCGCCGTAGCGGCCGTCCGCGGGCCGGCGCGAGGGCTGCACGTAGGCCGCGCTCCAGGGCTCGGGCCCGATCGAGCGCAGGAACGTCGCAGTGTGGAAGGTTCCGGCTCCGACTTCCATGTCGTAGGGCTGCAGCACGACGCAGCCCCGCCCGGACCAGTAGCTCTGCAGGGCGAAGATCAGGTCCTGAAACGTTCGCGGCGCGGTGCCGATTCTCATGGGCGGTGGCGAGCCAAAGGGCGGGCGAGTATAGCCTGACGGCCGCACGATGCCGGAATCGGGACCGGGGCTGGATGCCCTGCACCATAAAGGGGCATAATGCCGTCCGGGAAGCATCGGCGCACGGACGTCGTGGAGATTGCGCACCAATAAGGTGCATGTCGCGGATTTTTCGCATC
>JAKAZP010000243.1 GCA_021815905.1 Pseudomonadota bacterium
CTGGAGGGCCTCGATGTCTGACCTGAGGCTGGCCGGCATCGGGATGACCTCGGCCCGCACCCGGGACCGCCTCGTGCAGCGTCTGCGCGATCAGGGCATCAGGAGCCTGCCGGTCCTCGATCGCGTTCGCAACGTGCCGCGCCACATCTTCGTCGACGAGGCGCTCGGCAGCCGCGCGTACGAGGACACGGCGCTGCCGATCGGCTTCGGACAGACGATCTCCCAGCCCTACATCGTGGCGCGAATGACCGAGGCGCTGCTCGAGGGAGGGCCGCTGCGCAAGGTGCTGGAAGTCGGAACCGGATGCGGCTATCAGACGGCCGTGCTCGCGCCGCTCGTGCAGCGGCTGTACACGATCGAGCGAATCGCGCCGCTGGCCGCGCGCGCGAAGGAGCGGCTGAAGGAGCTCGGCATCCGCAATGTCAGGCTCCGCCATGGCGACGGCACCCTGGGTTGGAAATCCCAGGCGCCGTTCGATGGGATCCTGGTGGCCGCGGCGCCGCTGGTCGTGCCCGAGGCGCTGCTGAAGCAGCTCGACGTCGGAGGCCGGCTGCTCGTGCCGGTCGGACCCGAGGGAGAGCAGGAGCTCGTGCGCTTCACCCGCCGGGAGGAGCGCATTCAGCGCGAGTCGCTCGGGGCCGTGGCGTTCGTGCCGCTTCTGGGCGGAACCTCGTGAGGCCGGACATCAGCTCGTCGTGAAGTGTGCCAGGTAACTATTTGACTTCGAAAGGTATCCTGGTTCAGAGGGTCTGAGGGCGCGGAGGGATCCGACGGACGCCCGGAACCCCGTTCCCAGCCGGGCTCCACGGGACCGCGGCCCGCGTGCCGGATGGTAAATTATCCAGTCGCGGGAATAGCTTGCACCGGGAACTGCGACGTGTTTAACATGTGTCGCTGTCTCTGATCGCCGACAGCGCGGCGGCGCCGCCGCCGGAGAGCAGCCGGAAGAGGGCACAGGGAGGAGGGGATGTCGATACAAAAGCAACAATAGCGCCGAGACAAAAGCAAGAACGCTCAGTCGTTCGATTCTGTCAGCTTCGAATGATGCGTCGGTTGGTCGATTCCCCTCCCTCTGTGCCTTCTGTCGGCTTGCTTTCCCGTCCGGTGAGATCTCACTCCAAGAAGAGCGCGGCCACCGCGCGTCGCTCCTCCTGCACGAGGATGTTGTAGGTGCGGCAGGCGGCCCCGAGATCCATCACTTCCAGCCCGATGCCGCGCTCGGCGAACTGCGAGCGGATCGCGGGCGGCGGAAAGCGCTGCCGCGCCCCCGTTCCGAGCAGCACCACCTCGGGCTCGAGGGCGAAGATCCTCTCGAGGTGCGCCGCATCGAGCGCCTCGAAGCGCTGGGGCTCCCAATCGGTGATCAGCGTGTCCGCGGCGACGAGGCAGCTCGAGCGCACGGATTCCTCCCCGATCCTGAGCTCGGCGCTCGAGTAGGCGCGCACCAAGTTCACTCGCGAGCTGCTCTCCAACGTGAATCTCATGGCATTACGATAACTCCGGTGCGCGAGCTCGTCATCGTCATCCCGGATCTTTATCTTCAGGCGCAGGCGGAGCGCGCGCCGGGGTCCGCACCCGCATCCGCTCAGGCGCGGATGCCGGCCCTGCCGGGACTCGATCACCTCGCGCGCTTCGCCCGGGGCGCGCGCCTCGAGCGGGACTGGCGCGACTTTGCGGCGCAGTGGCTGGGTCTCGGGCCGCTCGCGAGGCACGCGCCGGCCAGCGTGGCGGCCGCGGCCCTCGCTGCGCCGCTCGAGGCGCAATCGGTGTGGCTCGCGACTCCCATGCATCTCATCGCCGGCTTGAGCGGCGTGCACCTCGAGCGGCGCAGCATCCTGCGGCCGCCGCCCGCGGAGCTCGAGGAGCTCGCGCAGGATTTCGCGCGGGTGTTCCTCGGCTCGGGCCACGCGCTGCGCCCGCTCGAGAGCGGCGAGCTCCTGCTCGGGTCGCCGGCGCTCGCGCCGGCGCGCACGACCGAGCCGGCGCGCGCGTTGCTCGCGGGCGTGGCCGATTCGCTGCCGCGCGGGGCGGGCGCGGCGGCGCTCCTGCGGCTCGGCGCCGAACTCGAGATGTGGCTGCACGCGCATGCGCTCAACGAGCGGCGCGCCCGCCGCGGAGCGCCTCCGGTCACGACGCTCTGGGTGTGGGGCGGAGGCGAGCCGGCGCTCGCGGGATGCGCGGGCGCGGGCGAGGCCGGCGATGTCGTCTTCGGATCCGATCCCTACGTTCGCGGCCTGTTGGCGCTCGCGTCGCGGCGAGCGCAGCCGATGCCGGCGGACTCGCGCGCCGTCATCGGCTATCCTCACGCCGAGCGCGCGCTGTGTGTGCTGGAGGTCACCGGAATGTTGCACGCCCATCCGCGATGGAGTCTCGGGGAAGCCCTGGCGGAGCTCGACACGCGGCTCATCCGCCCCGCGCTCGAGGCACTCGCGCGCGGGGAGCTCGCGCGGCTCGCGCTCGTGGCCAACGATCGGCGCCTCGAGCTGCGCCCGCTGAGCCGGTGGCGGCTCTGGCGGCGCAGGCGCTCCGGCCTCGAGGCGCTCGCGTGAGACTCAGGGTCGTGCGGCGCGAGCCGAGTTCCGCGGGCATCGAGCTCGGCGCGGCCGTGCATCCCGTGCTGCGGCGGATCTACCTCGCGCGCGGCGTGCGCTCGAGCGGCGACCTCGATCAATCGCTCGAGCGGCTCCTGCCGGTCAGCAGCCTCGAAGGGATACCCGAGGCCGTCGATCTGCTGCTCGCCCACCGCATCGGCGGCCGCGTGCTCGTGATCGGCGACTTCGACGCCGATGGCGCCACCAGCACCGCGCTCGTGGTGCGAGCGCTCAGCGCCTGGGGCTTCGAGTCGGTCGATTTCCTCGTGCCCAATCGCTTCGAGTTCGGTTACGGACTGACCCCCGAGATCGTGACGCTCGCGGCGTGTCGCGCTCCCTCGCTGATCGTCACCGTGGACAATGGCGTCTCGAGCGCGGCGGGAGTGGCCGCGGCGCGCGAGCGCGGCATCGATGTGCTGATCACCGATCATCACCTCCCCGGGACCGAGCTGCCGCAGGCGAACGTCATCGTCAATCCCAACCTGAAGGGCAGCCGGTTCGCGAGCCGCGCGCTCGCAGGCGTCGGCGTGGCGTTCTACGTCATGGCGGCGCTCGGGCGGCGCCTGGAAGAGGAGCGACTTGCGCCCGCGGGCGCACCGGGAGCGGCGGCGCTGCTCGACCTCGTCGCCCTCGGCACCGTGGCCGACCTCGTGCCGCTCGATGGCAACAACCGGGTGCTCGTGTCCCAGGGCTTGCGCCGCATCCGCGCGGGCCGCTGCGCCGCGGGAATCCGCTCGCTGCTCGCCATCGCCGGCCGGCGCCCCGAGGATCTGGTGGCCACGGACCTGGCGTTCGCCGTCGCCCCGCGGCTCAATGCCGCCGGCCGCATCGATGACATGACCGTCGGCATCCAGTGTCTGCTGGCCGAGGACCCCGCCGCCGCCGATTCCCTGGCCGCGCGGCTCGATGAGCTCAATCAGGAGCGCCGGGCGATCGAGGCCAGAATGCAGGCCGAGGCGCTCGCCGCCGTGCGCCGCCTGCGCGATCCCGGCCCGAACGCCATCGAGCGCAGCGGGGTCTGCCTGTTCGACGAGAGCTGGCACCAGGGAGTCGTCGGTCTGGTGGCGAGCCGGGTGAAGGAGCGCGTGCGCCGGCCGGTCATCGCCTTCGCGGTCGCCGGCGACGGGCTGCTGCGGGGCTCGGCGCGCTCCATGCCGGGCATTCACATCCGTGACGCCCTCGCCAACATCGACGCCCGCCATCCGCGACTCATCGGCAAGTTCGGTGGCCATGCGATGGCGGCCGGTCTGTCGCTCGAGCGCTCGCAGCTCGATGTCTTCGCGCGCGCCTTCGATACGGAAGTCGCGGTGTGGACCGAGCGGTGCTCGGCGGCCGACGCGATCGAGACCGACGGGGAGCTCACCGCCTCCGAAATCGCGCTCGAGACGGCGCAGGCGTTGCGCGCCGGCGGTCCGTGGGGCCAGGCCTTTCCCGAGCCCTGCTTCGACGGGGTGTTCTCGATCCGCAGCGCGCGGGTCGTCGGCGAGCGGCACCTCAAGATGTGGGTGGAGGTGCCACGCAGCGGGCGCACGTTCGATGCGATCGCCTTCAATCACCTCGATGCGGGCACTCCGTTCACCCCGCCGACCGGCACGCAGCAGCTCGTATACCGTCTGGACATCAACGAGTACCAGGGTGAGCGCCGGCTGCAGCTCCTGGTCGATCACGTGCTGCCGCTCGCCTAGCGGCGCGGCGCCCGGCACCCCTTCGCCGCCGGCGCCGGCGTGCCCGGGCCGGCTCAGTCCGTGAGCAGCTCCCGCAGCAGCCCGAGAAACTGCTCGGCCTGCACCGGCTTGCTCATGACCCGCAGCGCCGGATCCCGCATCACGTCCTTGATGGCGGACGAGGTGTCGCCGGTGATGAGGATGGCTTTCAGCGGAACGTTGAGCGCCTCCCTCAGCCGGGCAAGGACCTGCACGCCGGTTTCGCCGTCGGCCAGATGAAAGTCCGTGACCAGCAGATCGATGTCCGTGCTCTCGCGAGCCCGCTCGAGTGCTTCGGACAGGCCGGGGACGGCCGTCACCCGGTAGCCCGCCGTGCGCAGGAGCATGCGCGTCGCATTGCGCACTCCCGAATCGTCCTCGACGAGCAGGATGGAGTGACCGCCGGGCCGCTGATCGCCCCCGACCGGCGCGGCCGCCGCGCGCGCGGTGGTGGTGGCCGGCCGCGCT
>JAKAZP010000244.1 GCA_021815905.1 Pseudomonadota bacterium
CCCCGTGACGGCGGCCCAGGTGCGGGCCGCAATTCAGGCGGCGGTCGCCTCCGGCGCCGGGCCTCCCCGGCTCGGGCCCCCGCTCCCGGGAACCGCTGAAGCCGTCGCGCTCGATCCGCGGCTGCGCGTGCTGGTCGCGGTCGGCATGTACGACCCGTACGATCAGTGCGCGCGCGGCGAGGAGACCTTCGGCTCCCTGCCGCCCGGGCTGCGTCGGGCGATCACGTTCAAGTGTTATGCCGGAGGACATGAGATGTATCTCGGAAGCCCGAGGATTCGCGCCGAGCTGACTCACGACGTCCTCGGGCTCATCGAGTCGGCCGAGTGATGAAAGGATCGAACATGAAGCGGCGCTTCTCCCCCGGCATCACGCTCGGCGCGCTGGCGGCCGTTCTCACGGCACCGGCGGGCGCGCAGACCATCCAGGAGCTCTTTCCGCCGCCGCCCCTCGCGCCCCTGGTCATGACGGGCGTCGCCGGCCCGCACCTGTTCACCACCGGGCACCACGGCGTCTTCGACGGACACCGGGTGAGCTATACGGCCACGGTCGCGGAAACCCTCATCGAGGACCCGGGCAGGATTCCGGCCGCCCAGCTCTACAGCATCAGCTACCTCGCGCAGGATGTCGCGAACGAGGCGGCGCGCCCGGTGATCTTCATCTTCAACGGCGGTCCGGGCGCATCCTCGGTGTTCCTGCACCTCTGCTCCCTCGGTCCGAAGAGGCTCCGCGACTGCACGCCGAAGGGCGCCGCCAATCCCGCGACGCCCCTCGTCGACAATCCGCAGAGCCCGCTCGATGTGGCGGACCTGGTGTTCATCGACCCGACCGATACCGGCTGGAGCCACACCCTGCCCGGGGTGTCCCCGGCGCAGTTTCATTCGGTCGACGGCGATTCGGACGAGGTGACCGCGCTCATCGTCTGGTGGCTGCGCACCCACCACCGGCTCGACTCGCCCGTCTATGTCTATGGCGAGAGCTACGGCAGCATGCGCGGGGTCGCCGTGGTGCGCGATCTCGCCCGCAGCACGCCGAAGGTCGCGGTGAGCGGCCTGATGCTCGGCGGCTTCGCCATCAGCTTCGGTCGCGGCAACGGCACGCCGGATCCGGTCTGGGAAGCGCTGCGCCTGCCCACCGCCGCCTCCATGGCGTGGTACTGGGGCAAGATCGACAACAAGCGCCAGACCTGGGAGCAGGCGGTCGCCCGGGCGACCGCATTCGCGCGCACGCAGTACCTCGGCGCGCTGGTCGAGGGCCATGCGCTCGATGCGGCGACCCGAGCGCGGATCATCGCGCGCCTGCCCGCGCTCTGCGGCATCCCGGCGAGCTACTTCCGCTCCCATCACACCATCGAAGTCGGCGCCTTCGGCAAGGAGCTGCTGCGCGACCGCGGCCTGGTGCTCGATGGGGACAACGGCATGTGGACCCATCCGGCGGGGGAGAAGGCGCCGAAGAACGGCTACATCGCCTATGCGGTCGACATGACGCGCTATGCGCGCGAGGATCTGCACGTGCACGGGCTCGGCAGCTACCACATCTTCACGCCGAATGGCATGCAGGTGTTCGAATCCTGGCACTATCGCACCTCGGGCGCGCCGTCGCTCGAAGTCACGCTGTCGCAGGCGATGCGGGCGAACCCCCGGCTGCGGCTGCTGGTGCTTCAGGGCCGGTTCGACAATCAGACCCAGGTGGCCGACACGCGCTACGTGCTCGATCAGACCGACCTTCCGCGAGCGCGCGTGGGCATCGCCTATTTCAACGGCGGCCACATGCTCGAGCCGACGCCGCAAGTCATGCGCGCGATCCGCGCGTTCCTCACGATCACTCCCTGATTGTCAGCCGCCGATGCCCTCGCAATCGGAACGCAAGCTCTCTCCCAGGATCGCACCCATGACGGACCCCTTGGCGGCGCGGCGGTTCTTTCCCTTCCTCGAGCAGGCGACCTACCTCAACACCGCCACCGCGGGGCTTTCGTGGAAGGGGCTCGCAGAGGCATCGGCGGCGTTCTACGAGTCGAAGCTCCGGGGCATCTGCGGGCGCAATGAGTGGGTGTCGACCTCGGCGCGCGCCCGGTCTCATCTCGCGGCGCTGTTGGGTGTCGATGAGGAGACGGTGTCCTTCACCGGCAGCGCAACGGAAGCCCTCAACCTCGCCTGTCTCGGGCTGCCGCTGCCGCCCGGAAGCCGGATCGCCATCGCCGCCGACGAGTTCCCCTCGGTGTGGCAGGCCTGCCGATCGCTGCACAAGGCGGGCATCGAGAGCACGCCGGTCGACATTGCGCACGAGTCGCTGCGCACGTCCGCGCTCGCCGCCGCCGCCGCCGATGCGCAGGCGCTGGCCGTCTCCCACGTGCACTGGCGCACCGGCACCTGTGTCGATCTCGAGCGGCTCGCCGCCGCCTGCGAGCACAGCGGCGCGTGGCTCATCGTCGATGGCGTGCAGGCGGTCGGCGCCATGCCGGTGCGCGCCGGACTTGCGCATGTCTACTGCGGCTCCTCGTTCAAGTGGCTGCTCTCGGGGTTCGGGCTCGGATTCATGACCATGAGCGAGTCGCTGGCGCGGGAGTGGACGCCGCCCATTCGTGGTTACGGCAATGAGTGGCCGAGCCGCGACCCGCAGTACGGCCATCTGGATTATCCTGGCATCTACGCCCTCGGCGCCTCGCTCGAGTTCCTGGAGTCGCTCGGCTGGGATGCCATCTTCCGGCGCGTCGCGCAGCTCGCCGGCCGAGCGGGCGCGGCGCTGCGCGCGCAGGGATTCGAGGTGCTGACGCCGCCCGAGGCGGCGGCGGGAATCGTCTCCGTCCGCCACGACGATGCGGCGGAGGTGGTGCGCGAGCTGGGCGAGGAGGGCATCTACGTGGAAGACCGCGAGGCGATCGTCCGGGCATCGCCGCATTTCTACAATACCGAGGCGGAGATCGACCGGTTCGTCGCGGCGCTCACCGAGCATTCCTTCCGCGCGGACGCGCGCTGACGTCGCGGCGGGCCAGGCGGTGCGAGATCCCCGAATCGTTCCCGTGAGCGCCACCGCGGATCGCCCGCGGCAGCGGCGGCTGGATGTGGCCGGCATCGGCTGGGCGAGCGGCGAGGTCGGGCTCGCCTGCTACGCGGCCATCTCCACCATCTATCTGCTGTTCTACGCGACCCAGGTCCTGCATATCCCGCCGGTGCTCGCGGGTCTCGCCCTGCTCGTGCCCCGCGTGTGGAACGTCGCGAGCGATCCGCTCGTCGGCATTCTCTCCGACAAGACGCGCTCGCGCTTCGGGCGGCGACGGCCGTATCTGCTCGGCGGGGCGCTGCTCTGGGGCGTGTGCTTCGCGGCCCTGTTCGATCTGCCGCGCCTGGCCCATCCGGCGCTCGGAGCGATCTGGTTCGGCCTCGTGTTCCTGCTCAACAACACCGGCCTGTCGCTCTACCAGGTGCCCTACGCCACGATGCTCGCGGAGCTCTCGGGCGATGAGCGGGTGAGGACGCGTCTCGCCGGCTACCGGGAGATCGTCGCGCGCGCGGCCATTCTGCTCACGCTCGCCGGTGGCCCGTGGCTGCTCGCCCACGCCTCCTCCCAGGCGGCCGGCTACCGCACGCTCGGGATCGTGTTCGCAGCGGCCATCGTGGCCGGCGGCCTGGTGGCGTTCGTCTCGACCGCAGGCGCCGATGGGCCGGTCGCGGCCCATGCCCGGCATCTCAACTTGCGTGCGCAGCTCGCGACGCTCGCCGAGAATCGGCCGCTCGCCTGGCTCTCGGCGAGCTTCCTCTTCGTCAACATCGGGGATGCGGTGTTCAGCGGCGCGCTCGTCTACTACATCACCCGGATCCTCGGCCACAGCGCGGCGGCGATCGGGGTGCTGTATCCGGTGAGCTCGATCACCGGGATCATCGTGGCGCCGCTGTGGTGGCGGGCGGCCAATCGGTTCGGAAAGACCCGGGTCTGCCGGATCGCGCTCGCGATGAACGCCCTGTGTTGCCTGCTGCCCTTCTGGATCACCGCGGGCCGCTACCCGCTCATGTTTCTCTTCATGTCCCTCTACGGACTCGGCAACACGGGCGCGCGGCTGCTGCCGAACGCCATGGCCCCCGACACCGCCGACCTCGATCAGGCGCGCACCGGAGAGCGCCGCGAAGGCGTGATCTTCAGCATCTTCATCTTCGTGCAGCAGACCGGTTTCGCGGTCGGTGGCTTTCTGCTGAGCGTCTTTCTCGCCTTCGGCGCCCACGCCGCCGCATCGGCGGCCGCCCCGGCATTCTCCTCGAGGGCCATCCTCCTCACCTTCACCCTCGGCGCCGCGCTCCTCTACGGCAGCGGCTTCGCCGCCATCCTGGGCTACCGTATGCCGGCCGACAAAGGAAGCGGAGCGAGCCTGGCGCAGCGCCACGGCTGATTCCGTGGCAGCCGCGCGAGCGATCCGCCCTCGCGCTTGCCGCCGGGTCGATCGATGAGAACGGATTCTGCTCATTCCCACGCGCCAACGCGGATCGAACGCAGGCGAGCGGATCGGCTCGGCGCGGCTCACGGGAGCTTCGGTAGGTGTTTCCCACGATACCGGCCGGGGAGGGTGCTGCCTATCCTGATTTCAAAGAGTCGAAGCGTTCGCAGCGGCGCCTCGCATGCGATCCCGGGCGGCCGCGATCCATGAGGCGCGCTGCAGCGCGTGCCACGGTGAGAGTGGCAAGGGTGGAAACGGCGGGCTGACGGACCGGCGGATCAAGGAGGTGATCGGCTACCTGCGCAGCAAGTTCGGCGCCTGACTCGGGCCGCG
>JAKAZP010000003.1 GCA_021815905.1 Pseudomonadota bacterium
AGATTCTGGAGTCGAACGGCTCGAGCTCCATGGCGAGCGTCTGCGGCAGCTCGCTCGCGCTGATGGATGCGGGCGTGCCGATCAAGGCGCCCGTGGCGGGCGTCGCGATGGGCCTGGTGCTCGAGGGCGGCCGCTACAAGGTCCTCACCGACATCCTCGGCGACGAGGATCACCTCGGCGACATGGACTTCAAGGTCGCCGGCACGAAGGACGGCGTGACCGCGCTGCAGATGGACATCAAGGTCGAGGGCGTCACGCCCGAGATCATGAAGGTCGCCCTGGATCAGGCGCGCGAAGGACGCCTGCACATCCTCGGGGAGATGAGCAAGGTCATCCGCGAGCCGCGCGCGCGCATGTCGGAGTGGGCGCCGTCCATCATCACCCTGAAGATCGACCCGGAGAAGATCCGCGACGTGATCGGCAAGGGCGGGGCGGTGATCCGGCAGATCACGGAGGAGACCGGCACCACCATCGACATCGAGAACGACGGCACCGTGAAGATCGCCTCGGTGAACGGCACCGCCGGGCGCGAGGCGCAGCGGCGCATCGAGCTGATCACGGCCGACGTGGAAGTCGGGCACATCTACGAGGGCAAGGTCGCCCGCCTGATGGACTTCGGCGCCTTCGTGACCATCCTGCCGGGCCGCGACGGCCTGGTGCACATCTCCCAGATCTCCAACGACCGCGTGGAGCGCGTGAGCGACAAGCTGAAGGAAGGCGACGTCATCCGCGTGAAGGTCCTGGAAGTCGACCGTCAGGGAAGAATCCGCCTGTCGATGCGGGACGTCGACGGGTAATTCGAAGCGCCTCAGGCTACTTCCAACGCAATCTGCCTCGGCAGGGGCGCCGGCCGTTCATTCCAACGGCCGGCCGCCCATTCGAGCAGGGTCGCGGCCGGCGCGCCCGCGAGCTGCGCGGGCGGCGGCAGACCGAGGAGCCGAAGAGCCTGCGACACCTGCGCGCCCGCCTGGTGCGCATCGAGCGCCGTGGCGCGGCGCGATTTCGAGAGCTTCCCGCCGGTGCTCTCGAGCAGCAGTGGCAGATGCGCGTGGCGCGGTACCGCCAAGCGCAGTGCGCGCTGCAGGGCGATCTGCCAGCCGGTGCTCTCGAGCAGGTCTGCCCCGCGAACGACGTCGGTGATGCCTTGGCTCGCATCGTCCACGACGACCGCCAGCTGATATGCGAACACGCCATCCCGGCGCCGCACGATGACATCTCCCAACTCTTTCAGGGCGATCGCGACGGGGCCCTGGAACCGGTCCTCGAAGGTGATGGCCTGGCTTTGATCGATCCTGAAGCGGATCGCCGCGGCGCCGGGCCGCCGGGGTCCTTCGCGGCAGGTGCCTGGATAGGGCGTACCGCTGGCCATCCTTGGCGGCAGGGCACCCGGCCCGCGTATCCGCACGCGGGCGCTCGCCTCCTGAGTCGGCTCGCCCCCGGTGGCGAGCTCCCGGCGCGAGCAGCTGCACTCGAACGTGAGGCCGGCCGAGCGCAGCGATTCGAGCGCCTGCGCGTAAAGGTGCGTGCGCCGGCTCTGATATTCGACCTCGCCATCCCAGGGAAGTCCGAAGGCCTCGAGTGTCCTCAGGATCTCATCGGCGCTGCCGGGGACGAGGCGCGCGCGGTCGAGGTCCTCCATGCGCACGAGCCAGCGCCCGCCGCGGCTGCGGGCGTCGAGGAAGCTGCCGACGGCAGCCAGCAGGGAGCCGAGGTGCAATGACCCCGTGGGGGAGGGCGCGAAACGGCCGACGTAGCCCCTATCGGTATCTGTCGTCGCGGTCGCCGTACTGCCGCTCGCGCCGCTCGCGGCGCTCCTGGGCCTCGATGCTCAGGGTGGCGACCGGGCGCGCCTCCAGGCGCTTGATGCCGATCTCCTCGCCGGTCTCCAGGCAATAGCCGTACGAGCCGTCATCGATCCGCTTCAGCGCCTCGTCGATCTTGCGAATGAGCTTGCGCTCGCGATCGCGGGTGCGCAGCTCCAGGCTGAATTCCTCCTCCTGGGTGGCGCGGTCGTTGGGATCGGGGAAGTTGGCCGCTTCGTCCTTCATGTGAGAGACGGTGCGGTCGACCTCGACCATCAGATCGAGCTTCCAGCTGTTGAGGATCTGGCGGAAGTGCTCGAGCTGCGCCTTGCTCATGTACTGCTCGCCGCGCTTGACGATGTACGGCTGTACGTTGCGCGGACCTGCGAGGAGGCTTCCGGGCTCCGCGCTCTCGGCCTCGTCGCCCTCCGGAGCGGCGGAGGCGGTCACGGCACGGGGCGTGTGGAGGTCATCCTGGGGGTGCTGTGCGGGCGTCTTCCCCGCCGGGGAGGTCGCCTTTGATGTCGAATGAGCGGCCTTGCGCATCTCGGTGGTTGTTTCCGTAGTCATGGGGGTGATGTGCGGCGTCGCCGCCGCAGGGGCGTGCGCCCGAGCCGGCGCAGCCGCGGTCTTGTGAACGTGAGCGGCCGCCACTTTGGCGCGCTCGAGGTCCCTGCGTCGCTCCTCCGGCGGCCGGCGAGTCGCCGCTGGCTTCTTGGCCGCGGGCCTCGGGGGTGCCGCCTTTTTACCCTTCGCGGTCTTCGGCGCGGGTTTCTTGGCCGGCATCAGTCGCTCCTCAAAAGCATGAGCCTCGTGAAGGACGCGCGATTATACCGGCGTACCGAAGTCTGTACAGTCTGGGAATAAGGGATCTAAGGAGTACTTAAGAAAGGATGACCGGCGGGGCCGGCCGCCAGTCCGCCTGGCGCCGCTCCACGATCACGCGGGTGTGGATGCCGCCCCGGACCTTGAATCGGGCCTCGAGGCGCAGGAACCGCGGCGAGAGCGTCCGTGCGAGGTGGTCGGCGATCTCGTTGGCCACCGCCTCGTGGAAGGCGCCGCGGTCGCGGAACGACCAGATGTAGAGCTTCAGTGACTTGAGCTCCACGCAGGCGCGGTCGGGCACGTACTCGAGCTCGAGCGTTGCGAAGTCCGGCTGCCCGGTCTTCGGGCAGAGGCAGGTGAATTCCGGAATCCGCATGCGGATGGTGTAATCGTGCTCCGGCCGCGGATTGGCGAAGGTCTCGAGATCACTCGTGGGCTGGGAGGGCATGGGGAATTACTTTATCATGAGCGCTGGATCCGGGCTCCTGCCCGGCCCAGCGCTGCTTTGGGAAAAAAGCGTGGTTTTTTCCCAAAGCGCGCTCGGCGGACGAAGCAGTGCTTCGCTGGAAGGCACCGCCTCGCCCTTCGGCGGCGGGGCACGTCCCTGTGCCTGAGCGCGGGATTCTGTGTAATCGCGGGGCGGTCATGAGTTTCGGAAGACAGCATAGATGCGGCTGACCAAGATCAAGCTCGCCGGCTTCAAATCCTTCGTCGATCCCACGCAAGTCAGCTTTCCCAGCAATCTCACCGGTGTCGTCGGCCCGAACGGCTGCGGCAAGTCCAACGTCATCGACGCGGTGCGCTGGGTCATGGGGGAGCTCTCGGCCAAGCATCTGCGCGGCGACAACATGGCGGATGTGATCTTCAACGGCTCCTCGGCGCGCAAGCCCGTCGGGACCGCCTCGGTGGAGCTCGTCTTCGACAACTCCGACGGCAAGATCGGCGGCGCCTACGCGAGCTACAACGAGATCTCGCTGAAGCGCCAGGTCGCGCGCGACGGCTCCTCCGGCTATTACATCAACGGCGCGCGCTGCCGGCGCAAGGACATCACGCAGCTGTTCCTCGGCACGGGCCTGGGCTCGCGCAGCTACGCCATCATCGAGCAGGGCACGATCTCGCGCGTCATCGAGGCCAAGGCCGAGGACATGCGCGCCTTCGTGGAGGAGGCCGCCGGCATCTCCCGCTACAAGGAGCGGCGCAAGGAGACCGAGAGCCGCATCGGCGAGACGCGCGAGAACCTGGAGCGCCTGCAGGACGTTCGCGATGAGGTCGAGAAGCAGATCCGCCACCTGCAGCGCCAGGCGGCGACCGCGCGCCGCTACCAGACCCTGAAGGAGGAGGAGCGGCGCCTGAGCGCCGAGCTGCTCGCGCTTCGCCTGAAGGAGCTCGACAGCGGCGCGCAGATCCACGACAGCGCGACCCGCGCGCGGGAGCTGCAGATGCAGGCGGCGCTGGCCGACCAGCGCGCCGCCGAGGCTTCCATCGAGACCCAGCGCACGCAGCATGGCGCGGCCACGGAGCGTGTCTCGGCCGTCCAGGGCCGCTACTACGAGATCGGGGCGCAGATCTCGCGCCTCGAGCAGGCGATCCAACATACGCGGGAGCTGCGGGAGCGGCAGCGGGCCGACCTCGCCAAGACGCGCGCGACGCTGACCGAGCTCGGTGCGCACATCGGGCGCGACGAGCTGCAGCTCGCCGGGCTCGCCGAGGAGATCGCGCAGGCGGCGCCGCAGCTCGGTGAGGCGCAGAGCGCCGAGGCCGCCGCGGCCGGGGCGCTGGAGGCTGCCGAGGGCGAGCTCGCCGCCTGGCAGCAGCGCTGGGAGCAGTTGAATCAGGCGCTCGGCGCCGCCGACCGCACCACGCAGGTGGAGCGGGCGCGCATCGAGCAGCTCGAGAACCAACTGCGGCGGCTCAAGGGCCAGCTCGAGCGTCTCACCCTCGAGCGCGAGGCGCTCGAGGCGCAGGAATCGAGTGAGCTGCTCGCCGAGCTCACCGAGCAGGAATCGCAGGCGCGGGAGCAGAGCGACTCCCTCGCCGCTTCGCTGCGCGTGGCGCTCGAGCGGGTGCAGAGCGCACGCGCCGGCCAGCGGGCCGCCGAGGAGGCGCTCGAGAGCGCGCGCGGGGAGCGCGAGCGCACCCGCGCGGAAAGCACTTCGCTCGAGGCCGTGCAGAAAGCGGCGCTGTCGGCGAGCGCAGGCCAGGCGACGGAATGGCTCGGTGAAGTCGGGCTGGCGGGGCGCCCCCGCATCGCCCAGACGCTCGAGGTGGAGCCGGGCTGGGAGCTTGCCGTCGAGACCGCGCTCGGGGATTACCTCGAGGCCGTGTGCGTCGACAGTCTGGATGAGCTCGCAGGTCCGCTCGAGCAGCTGGCCCGCGGGCGTGTCGCCCTCGTCGAGGGCGCCGCGGGTACGGGCGGCGGCGCGGCGCCGGCAGGCACCGAGGGCTCACTCGCCTCGAAGGTCTCCGGTCCCTCGGCCGTGTTGGCGCAGCTCGCGGGCGTCCTCACCGCGGAGTCGCTGGCGCAAGCGCTGCGGCTGCGCGGCGCCCTGGCTGCGGGGCAGTCCGTCATCACGCGCGGGGGAGAGTGGCTGGGCCGCGACTGGCTGCGGGTCAGCCGCGGCGTGGATCATCATCTCGGTGTCATCGAGCGCGAGCATCGGCTGAAAGCGCTGCGCGCGGCGGTGCAGTCGGCCGAGGCGCGTGTTCACGAGGCGGAGGATCGGCTCGCCGCGGTGCGCGAGAGCCTGTCCCAGGCGGAGGCTGAGCGGGACGGCAGCCAGGCCGGGATCCAGGCCGTGCACCGCCGGCATGCCGATATCACCGGACAGCTCGAAGCCGCGCGCGCGCGCGCGCAGGAGACGGCGCTGCGCCGCCAACGCATCGAGTCCGAGACCGCCGAGCATGCGCGTGAGATCGCCGCCACCGAAGAGGGCCTCGGCCGCGCCGGAGAGACCCTGGAGCAGGGGCTCGCGGTCGGAATCGACCTGAACCTGCGGCGCGAGGAGCTCGAGAGCGAGCGGGAGATGCGCCGCGAGGCGCTCACCGGCGCGCGCTCGCGCGCACAGGCGGCGCAGGTTGCCGCGCGCGACCTGCTGATCCGCATCGAGTCGCGCCGCTCGACCGAGGCCTCGGTGAGAGTGAGCCTGGGCAGGATGGTGGAGCAGCGCGCGCAGCTCGAGCGGCAACGCCAGAGCCTGGAGGAGGAGCTCTGCGGCGGCGACGGTCCGATCCTGGAGCTCGAGGCGCGGCTCAACGAAGCGCTCGCCGCCCGGCTCGAGGTGGAGGCGCAGCTCGCCGCGGCGCGCCATGCGCTGGACGAGGCCGACGCGGCCCTGCGTGCGCTCGATGAGCAGCGCCTGCTCGCCGAGCGGCGGGTCAACGAGGCGCGCGAGGCGATGGAAGCGGCGCGGCTCGCCGCGCAGGAGAACCGGGTGCGGCGCGAGGGGCTCGCCGAGCAGTTCGCGCAGACGCATTTCGATCTCGCGGAGGTGCAGCAGAGCCTCGCGGCCGACGCCGCCATCCCCGCCTGGGAGGACCGGCTCACCGAGACCCGCGCCGGGATCGAGAAGCTCGGCCAGGTCAACCTCGCCGCGATCGATGAGCTCAAGGAGCAGACCGAGCGCCAGGAGTATCTGGATCGCCAGTTCACCGATCTGACCTCCGCGCTCGAGACCCTGGAGGAGGCGATGCGGCGCATCGACAAGGAGACGGGCAGCCGCTTCGAGGAGACCTTCGAGCGCATCAACTCGGGTCTCAAGGAGCGATTCCCGCGCCTCTTCGGCGGCGGTCACGCCTATCTCGAGCTCGTGGGTGAGGATCCCTTGAGCGCGGGCATCGCGATCATGGCCCGTCCGCCGGGCAAGAAGAACAGCAGCATCCACCTGCTCTCGGGCGGGGAGAAGGCGCTCACCGCCGTGGCGCTCGTCTTCTCGATTTTCGACCTGAACCCGGCGCCCTTCTGCCTGCTCGATGAGGTGGACGCGCCGCTCGATGAGCACAATGTCGGCCGTTTCTGCGATATCGTGCGCGATATGTCGGCTCGCGTGCAGTTCATCTTCATCACCCACAACAAGACGACCATGGAGCTTGCGTCCCAGCTTCTCGGCGTGACCATGCACGAGCCCGGTGTCTCGCGGCTCGTGGCCGTCGACGTCGACGAGGCAGTCCGGCTCGCAGCCGTCTGATCATCCGGTGCCGCCCATGTCGGAACTACGCTGGACGCTGCTCATCGTTGGAGTGGTGTTCATCGCCGCGCTCTCCTGGTGGGAGCGCCGGCGTCCGCGCCAAGCCTTCGCCCCGCGTTTGCGGGAGTCCAGTTTGGGGCACGCCGCCGAGCCGCCTGAGCCCTGGATAGGAGATACCGAGATATCCGACGTCGTTGTGTCGGATGTGGCGCTGGACGATGCCGCCGACGCGCCGCAGTCCGAAAGCGCGGATGCCATGCGAGCGCATGTCGACCCGTCCGTGCCCGAGCCGCTGCGGGAGCTGCCGACGCTCATCATTCCCGATCGCGAAGAGCAGGTGGAGCTGCAGGCCGCGTGGGAGGAGGCGCCCCCGGAGCCGAGACTGGTCGACCCGCAGGCGTGCACGACCGTCGAGACGGAGACGGATGAGATCCCCGGCGCGGAAGGCGTCGGCGCCGTCAGGATCATGGAGCGTTTCCCAGCGCCTGCGGCGGCAGCAGAGCAGCGCGTTCCTGAGCAGCATGCCGCGCAGGAGGGCGAGCCGCCGCAAGCGCCGGCTGGTACCGAGCCCATCGTCGAGTGGCCGCCGGAGGAATCGCGCCGGATCGTGTCGCTGCGACTGGTCGCGGGGCCGCCGGAGCGCTTCGCGGGCCGCAGCCTGCGCCTCGCCCTGGCGGCCGAGGGCTTCCTCCTCGGCAAGTTCTCGATCTTCCACAAGCCCGATGAGTCCAACCGCGCGGTGCTGAGCGCCGCCTCGCTCACCCGCCCGGGGGCCTTCGACCTTACGACCATGGACTCGCAGCGCTACGCGGGCTTGAGCCTCTTCGCCGTCCTGCCGGGCCCGAAGACGCCGGCGCAGGCGTTCGAGGAGCTTCTGGCGACGGCGCGCAATCTCAACGAGCGGCTGCAGGGCGCGCTGCAGGATGAGCGTGGAGGGCCGCTGACCGTGCTGCGCGTCTCGAGCATCCGCGAGAGCTTGAGGACCGAGGCGGTGGACACGGCGGCTCCGTCCGCGCATGAAACCTGATGCGGCGGCGCGCGCGGCGCAGTTGCGCGCGCAGATCGCACATCACAACCGGCTGTATTACGAGCTGGATCGGCCGCAGATCTCCGATGCCGATTTCGATGCGCTCATGGAGGAGCTGCGGGCCATCGAGCGCGAGCATCCGCAGCTCCTGACCCCGGAATCTCCCACCCAGCGTGTCGGCGGGGTGCCCTCGGGCAGGTTCCCCAAGGTGCGCCACAGCGTGCCGATGCTCTCGCTCGCCAACGGCTTCACCGCCGAGGACGTCACCGCCTTCATCGAGCGGGTGCGGCGGTTCCTGAAGCTCGATGCCGCCGAGCCGATCGAGCTCACCGCGGAGCCGAAGATCGACGGTCTCTCGCTGTCGCTGCGCTACGAGCGCGGTCTGTTGGTACGTGGAGCCACCCGCGGTGACGGTGTGGAGGGAGAGGACGTCACGGCCAACGTCCAGTGCGTCGATGACATTCCGGCGAGGATGCACGGCCACGAAGTCCCGGAAGTCTGCGAGATTCGCGGCGAGGTCTACATGACACGCTCCGCGTTCCTGAAGCTCAACGAAGAGCAGTCCGCGGCCGGCCGCACCGTCTTCGCCAACCCGCGCAATTCCGCGGCGGGGTCGCTGCGCCAGCTCGATCCCAAGGTGACCGCGTCCCGCCCGCTGCGCTTCCTCGCCTACGCGTGGGGCGAGATGAGTGAGATGCCCGCTGCCAGCCAGTCGGACATGTTGCGGTGGCTGAAGCGGCGCGGCTTGCCCACCAATCCCCTGGTCCGCCTCTGCCACTCTCTCGAGGAGTTGCTCGCCTTCCATCACGAGATCGAGCTCGCCCGCGCGCGGCTCGATTACGACATCGACGGTGTCGTCTACAAGGTGAACCGTCTCGACTGGCAGCGCCGGCTCGGGTTCGTCGGCCGCGATCCGCGCTGGGCGCTCGCGCACAAGTTCCCCGCGCAGAAGGCCACCACCGTGGTGAACGCGATCGAGCTGCAGGTCGGCCGCACGGGCGCGCTCACGCCTGTCGCCAAGCTCGCGCCCGTCACCGTCGGCGGTGTCGTCGTCTCCAATGCCACCCTGCACAATGAAGACTACATCCGCCAGCTCGATGTCAGGATCGGCGATACGGTGACCGTGCAGCGCGCGGGCGATGTCATCCCGCAGGTCCTCGGCATCGTCCCGCAGCGCAGGCCGCGGGGCAGCCACCCGTTCCAGTTTCCGAAGACCTGTCCCTGCCCGCTCGGGACGGCCGTGGTGCGGGATCTGACCGCCGCCGGCAAGGAGGGCGCCGTCGCCCGCTGCTCCGGCGAGCTCGCCTGCCCGTTCCAGCGCGTCGAGCACCTGCGCCACTTCGCCTCCCGCCGCGCCTTCGACATCGAAGGGCTCGGGGAGGAGCGGATCAATCTCCTCTTCGAGCGCGGCTGGATCGCCGAGCCCGCCGACATCTTCACCCTGGAGCGGCGCAACCGCTCGATCCAGCTCGAGCAGCAGGAGGGCTTCGGCGAGCTCTCCGTGCGCAATCTCTTCGCGGCCATCGAGGCGCGCCGCAGCATCCCGCTCGAGCGGTTCATCTACGCACTGGGCATTCGCCACGTGGGCGAGACCACGGCGCGCTCGCTAGCCCGCGGCTACGGCACATTCCACGCCTTGCGCGAGGCCTGCCGCCGCCTCGCCCAAGGAGATGCGGAGGCGCGTCAGGAGCTCGACGCCATGGACCAGATCGGCGATACCGTCATCGACAGCCTGAGCGCGTACTTTTCCGAGACCCACAACGCCGGCATGGTCGATCGCCTGGCCGCCGAGGTCCGGATCCAGGATGCCGAGCGTCCCGCAGCCGATTCCCCGATCGCCGGCAAGACCATCGTCTTCACCGGCCGCCTGGAGCGGATGACGCGCGATGAGGCGAAGGCGCTCGCCGAGCGCCTGGGCGCCGCGGTGAGCGGCAGCGTTTCCAAGAAAACGAGTCTGGTGGTTGCCGGCGCGGAGTCCGGCTCGAAGCTGAAGAAAGCCCAGGAGCTGGGCGTTCAGGTGCTCGATGAAGGCGCGTTTCTCGAGCTCGTCACGGAGCGACCGCCCGACATCCAGTAGTTCCCTGCACGCGCCGCCGCAGGTGGCGGGGCTTTGGGCAAAAACCGCGTTTTTGCCCAAAGCAGCGCTGGGCCGGGCAGGAGCCCGGATCCGGCGCTACCACCGAGCGCGCCCCAGGCACAGGGAAGTGCCCCGCCGCCGCAGGTGGCGGGGCTTTGGGCAAAAACCGCGTTTTTGCCCAAAGCAGCGCTGGGCCGGGCAGGAGCCCGGATCCAGCGCTACCACAAAGCCTAGCCGCCGCTGGTGCCCGAGGGGGCCGGGGAGGCCGGCGCTGCCGCGGCCGGAGCCGCCGGAGCCGCCGGAGCCGCCGGGACCGTCGGCTCACCGGTCTTGCCGGTGGTCTCCGCATCGGTCTGCGGGTCGAGGAACGTCTTCACCTTCGCCTTGCTCAGCAGGTCATCCTCGTAGGCCTGGAACTTCTTGGCCTGGACGATCTGGGTCAGCCGCTGCTTCACCTGGTCGAACGGCGGCGGGGTGAGCGGCCGCGTGCCGAGCAGCTGGATGACGTGCCAGCCATACTGCGTATGCACCGGAGTCGTCGTGTACTGACCGGGCTTCAAGCTCGCGACCGCATCGGCGAACGGCTTCACCATGTGATTGAGGGTGAACCAGCCGAGGTCGCCGCCGTTGTTCTTCGAGGAGTCCATCGACCATGCCTTGGCGAGCTCGGAGAACTTCTGCCCGGCCTTCAGCTTGCGGATGACCTTCTCGGCGAAGGGCTCGCTCGCGACCAGGATGTGCCGGGCGTGGTACTCCATCTTCGGCATCTTCGCCACTTCGGCGTTGTATTCCGCCTGCAGCTCCGCATCCGTCGGCTGCTTGTCCGCCAGATACTTCTGCGAGAGCGCCTGCTGCAGCACGTTCAGCCGCTCGAGCTTCAGCAGCTGCGCGGTGTCGTCCTGCTTCTGCAGGCCGTCCTTCACCGCCTGATCGGCGACGAGCTGCGCGCGGATCAGATTGTCGAGCGCCTGCGAGCGCTGCTCGGGGGTGAGATCGCTCGAGGCCTTGCCGGTGATCCCCTTGATGTAGAACTCATAGAGGTTGCGGCTGATCGGCGTGCCGTCGACGGTTGCCACCGCGGGGGAGGCGGGGCGGCTCTGGCTCGCGGTGCCCGTGGGGGACTTCGGTTGGCAGGCGGCGAGCGCCACCAGGGCCGCGGTGAGGCAGAGGATCCTTAGATTCTTCATGAGAGCTCTCGTTGGTTGCAGACGATGAGGTGCGACAGTGCGCCCGTGTGGCGGGCGAAAGGTTAGTGAGAACGGGACTCGCTCGGCGCGTACGCCACGATGCTGAGCGCATGGATGCCGCGCCCCATGAGCGGCGCGACCGCGGAGTAGACCATGCGGTGCCGCTCCAGTTGCGGGCGGCCGGCGAATGCCGGCGCCACCAGCGTCACCCGGTAATGCCCGCCCTCGCGCGCGCCCGCGTGACCGGCGTGCCGGGCGCTGTCGTCGACCACCTCTATCGATAGCGGGGCGAACGCCTGCTCGAGGGTGGCGCGAATCTCGGTTGCGCTGGGCTTACGCGTAACAGGTTTCCCGGCTGGTTCAGAAGGTCGCGTATGATAGCGTTTCCCGCGCGTAGTCGTGCGAAAGCGATTCAATCAGCGGCCCAGGGCCGCTCCCTGGGCCGCGAGGTCGACAAGGCGAATGCCCCGCGCCCGCGCAGATCGCCGGGAGCGATTTGCGCCCGTCTAAAGATGGCCCAGTACTTCGAGCTTCACCCCGTCACACCCCAGATGCGCCTCATCCGCCAGGCGGCGGACATCGTGCGTGCGGGCGGCGTCATTGCCTATCCGACCGATTCCTGCTATGCGTTTGGATGGCACATCGGCGACAAGAGCGCCCTGGAGCGCGTGCGGCGCATCCGCCAGGCCGATCGCCACCACCATTTCACGCTGGTGTGCGCCGATCTCACCGAGGTCGGCCGGTTCGCGCGGCTCGAGACCTGGCAATTCCGGCTCCTCAGGGCCTGCCTGCCGGGACCCTATACCTTCCTGCTCAGAGCCTCCCGCGAGACCCCGCGCCGGCTGCAGCACGAGAAGCGTCGGACCATCGGCGTGCGCATCCCGGACCACCCGGTGCCGCAGCTGCTGCTGCGCGAGCTGGGCGAGCCGCTCATGAGCTCCACGCTGCTGCTGCCGCAGGAGCCGCAGCCGCTCACCTCAGGCAGCGACATCCAGGCGCGCCTCGAGCACGATATAGACGCGGTGCTCGATGGGGGAGACTGCGGTGTCGTGCCGACCACGGTCGTGGATTTGTCCGTGCAGCCGCCGGTGGTCGTGAGGGAAGGACGGGGATCGCTGCACCCGATCATCGGATCCCGCCCCTCCGAGACCCGCTGACGCACGCGCGGGAGCCCCGATCCAGCGCTTCCAAGTAGAGGAAGCCCCTCAAGGAAACTATACTGACGATTTGAGGATGGCCGAGGCAAAGTGTCGATAGATTCCAACCTGGCGATGGGCGCCGCGGCGGGCGGGGGCCGCGTGCTCTCGGGCATGCGGCCGACGGGCCGGCTGCACCTCGGCAACTACCACGGCGCGCTGCGCAACTGGGTGCAGCTGCAGTACCGGTACGAGTGCTTCTTCTTCATCGCCGACTGGCACATGCTCACCACCGGCTATGAGGACACCGCGCGGCTGCCGGAGTTCGTGCGCGAGGTGTTGATCGACTGGCTGGCGGCCGGCCTCAACCCCGGTGTCGCGACGCTTTTCGTCCAGTCGCACGTGCCGGAGCACGCGGAGCTGCATCTGCTGCTCTCCATGATCACCCCGCTCGGCTGGCTCGAGCGGGTGCCGAGCTACAAGGATCAGCAGGAGCAGCTGAAGGAGAAGGATCTGGCCACCTACGGCTTCCTCGGCTATCCGCTGCTGCAGGCGGCCGACATTCTCGTCTATCGCGCGGCGCATGTGCCCGTGGGCGAGGACCAGGTCGCGCACGTGGAGCTGACGCGCGAGGCCGCGAGGCGCTTCAACCACGTCTTCGGCCGGGAGCCGGACTTCGAGGAGAAGGCGGAGCGGGCCGTCAAGAGCCTGGGCGGACGCAATACCACGCTCTACCGCCAGTTGCGGCGGCGCTTTCAGGAAAGCGGGGAGCGCGAGGCGCTCGAGCGCGCCCGCGCGCTGGTGCAGAGCAACAACCGCATCACCGTGGCCGACCGCGAGCGCCTGCTCGGGTATCTCGAGGGCACGGGCGTCACGATCCTGCCCGAGCCGCAGGCGCTGCTCACGGAGACGCCGAAGGTCCCCGGGCTCGACGGGCGCAAGATGTCGAAATCCTACGGCAACACGATCGAGATGCGCGAGGACCCGGCGTCGGTGACGAAGAAGCTGCGCGCCATGCAGACCGACCCGGCGCGGGTGCGGCGCACCGATCCGGGCGATCCCGAGAAGTGCCCGGTCTTCGAGCTGCACCGGATCTACTCCGACGACACCACCCGCAAGTGGGCGGCGGAAGGCTGCCGCTCGGCGGGCATCGGCTGTCTCGATTGCAAGCAGCCGGTGATCGAGAAGGTCCTCGCGGAGGTGACCGAGATGCGCCGGCGCGCGCAGGAATACCTCGAGAACCCGGATCTGCTGCGCGACATCGTCGCGGAAGGCTCGGAGAAGGCGCGCGAGGCGGCACGCGAGACCCTGGATGAGGTGCGCCGCGCGATGCACCTGCGGGCGGGGTAGTATGAAATGCCGGATCCGGGCACCCCGGTCCCCATCATGACTCGCCCGGAACTGACCATCGTCGTGTCCAATCCCAGCACCGAAGCGCAGCACGGGCAGTCGCCGCCGCAGCAGGTGGAGATGCCCTTCGCCGTCGTGAATGGCGAGCCGGTGACGGAGCTGCCGCGCGATCTTTACATTCCGCCGCAGGCGCTCGAGGTGTTCCTCGAGGCTTTCGAAGGCCCGCTCGATCTGCTGCTCTATCTCATCCGGCGGCAGAACCTCGACATCCTCGACATCCCGCTCGCCGAGATCACCCGCCAGTACATGAAGTACATCGAGCTCATGCAGGACCTGCAGCTCGAGCTCGCGGGCGAATACCTGGTGATGGCGGCGACCCTGGCGGAGATCAAATCGCGCATGCTGCTGCCGCGGCCGAAGCCCGCGGCCGACGGCCTCGAGGAGGATCCGCGCGCCGAGCTCGTGCGCCGCCTGCAGGAGTACGAGCGCTTCAAGCGCGCCGCGGAGGAGATCGACACCCTGCCGCGGCTCGAGCGCGATGTCTGGGCGACCTCGGCGGAGCTCAAGGACCGGGTCGTGAGCCGGGTGCTGCCGCAGATCGCGCTGCAGGAGATGCTCGTCGCCTTCCAGGACGTCGTGGCGCGCGCGGAGATGTTTGCGCACCATCACATTCAGCGCGAGCGCCTTTCCGTGCGCGCGCGCATGGGCGATATTCTCTCGAGCCTGGAGCGCGAGAGCTTCGTCGAGTTCGTGCGCCTCTTCCGTCCGGAGGAGGGGCGGATGGGCGTGACCGTGACCTTCATGGCGATCCTGGAGCTCGTGCGCGAGGGCCTGATCGACATCGTGCAGGCGGAGCCTTACGCGCCGCTGCACGTGAGGGCCGCGACCCAGGCCCGCCGGCTTCGGGTGGTCGCCGACAACGACGCGCCGACCCCGAGCGATGAGGCCGCGGCCGAGCCCGCTGCTGTCGCGGACGCTGCTGCCGAAGACGCCTCTGCCGGGATGGAATCCGGTGACGATCATGGGACCGACGAATGAACGAGCATTACCTTCGCAACGTGATCGAGGCGGCGCTGCTGGCCGCGGGCCGGCCGGTGCAGCCGACGGAGTTGCTGCAGCTCTTCGACGAGAGCACCCGGCCGACGGCGGAGCAGCTGCGCGCGGCCATCGATGCGCTCGCCGCCGAGTACGCCGAGCGCGGCATCGAGCTCAAGGAGACCGCAGGGGGAGTTCGCATCCAGGTGCGCCGCGAGCTCGCCGGCGAGGTCTCCCGTCTCTGGCCTGAGCGCCCGGCGCGCTACTCGCGCGCGCTCCTCGAGACGCTCGCGCTCATCGCATACCGCCAGCCGATCACCCGCGGGGAGATCGAGGCCGTGCGCGGCGTCGCGGTCAATCCCAACATCATCAAGACCCTGCTCGAGCGCAACTGGGTGCGCGTCGTCGGCACGCGCGACGTGCCCGGCCGCCCGGAGCTCCTCGGCACCACCCGGGACTTTCTCGACTACTTCGGCCTGAAGAGTCTCGATGAGCTGCCGCCGCTGGCGGAGCTCAAGGCGGTGGGCGACATCAACCTGCAGCTCGACCTGCAAGGCACGGCGGGCGCCACGCCCGAGGGCGAGGCCGCGCAGGGCCAGACCGCAGACGAGTCAACCGCGGTCGGGAAGGCTGCCGAGACCGCCGGGAGCACCGACCCCGCCGGGATCGCCGAGTCCGTCGAGTCCGATGAGGCCGCCAACGCCACCGATCGCCTCGGGGCCGCGAGCGAGCCGGAAGGGGGCAGCGGCGCCGATGCTGCGAGCGCCGCGCCGGCCGAGCAGAGCGATGAGGCGCTGCTCGAGGGCTCCGGGTCGGGCGCGGTGGATGACGAGGAGGACGGCGAGGACGCTGAGGATGGAGATGAGCTGTCCGCCGACGGCGGCGACTCCCGCGAGCTCGTCGCGGCGCCGCGCGACGGCGGCGGCGACTGAGCGCCATGCACAGACAGCGCGGCGAGCCTGAGCGGCTGCAGAAAGTTCTCGCCCGCGCCGGACTCGCGTCCCGCCGCGAGGCGGAGAATTGGATCAGGGCGGGCCGCCTCACGGTGAACGGACAGGCCGCCTCGCTCGGCGTGCGCGTCGGTCCCGAGGACGAGGTGCGCCTCGACGGCCGCCTCATCCGCCAGCGCGCGCCGCAATCCGGCGGGCGCGTGTACCTCTATCACCGCTCCCCGGGGGAGAGCCTGGACAAGGCGCCCGCCGATGCACCGGATGCGGTGCCGGTGCTCGAGCGGCTGCCGAAACGCGGCGGCCGGCGATTCATCATGGTGAGCCCCATGCCCCGGATCGACGGCGGACTCGAGCTCCTCTGCGGTGACGGCGAGCTCGCCGCCCGCCTGCAGCGCTGCGTGCGCGGCCTTTCCAGCGAGCTGAGTGTCAGAACGCGCGGCGAGCTCGCCCCGCAGCAGATCGAGGGCGTGCTGGGCGGGGTACTCGACAGCGGCGAGAGGCTGACAGTGCTCGGCTGCGAGCCGGGGGGCGGGGAGGGCGCCAACCGCTGGTATGCCATCATCGCGCGCGGGGCGAGCGGCAAGGACGTGCGGCAGCTGTTCGAGCGGCAGGGCGCCATCGTGAGCCGGGTGCTGCGCACGCGGTTGGGATCCCTCGCGCTCGAGCGCTCGCTTGCGCGCGGTCACTTTCGCGAGCTGACGGACGAGGAGCTCCAGGGGCTGCTGTCCGGGGCGCCCGAGGGCGCCTCAGCCGGGGACTCGCGGCCCCTGCCCGAGCCGCGGGCCGACAGCGCTCACGGGGCCGCGCCGGGCAGGCGCCGGCATGGGACCGCGGGCCGATCCCAGGAAGACTCACCCCAACCGGAAGCGTCCGGCCGCCGCCGCCCGCGCGGCGCGCCACGCGCGCCAGTTCGCCGCGGCCGCGCTCGCAACTGACGCTGGCGGCGGATGCGGCAGCGCGCGCTCCGCGCGCGCCGATGCCTGCCAGGCGAGCGCCGTCCACACGAGGAGTCCGCGCGCGCTCTGTTGGTTTTGGGCGCAGAAGGCCGTGACCGCCGCGGCGAGCTGCCCGCGCAGCGCCTCATGCCGCGCGCGCAGCAGTGCCGTCAGCTGCGCCGGCCAGGGGGGCTCGGCGAGGGCCGTCGGCGCAACGCCGCAGCGCTCGAGCTCATCGAGCGGCACCCGCAGCCGTCCGGCTCTCGCATCGTGCGCGAGATCGCCGAGCAGCTCGATCTCGCGCAGGGCCGCGCCGAGCTCGCGCCACCCCGGGAGGGCCAGAGGCTCGAGCATGGCCGCCGCCCACCGGCGGCAGTACGCGGCAAGCTCCTCGCGCCGCTCGAAAGTGGCCCCCGCGAGATCCCAGACCGCGGCATCCACCAGTCCCGTGAGCCCCGCGAGAGCCGCGCTCGCCCGGGCGCCGGGGGCGAGCAGCTCGACCCGCGTCCGCAGCTCGCGGGTCAGCGGGTGCGCGGGATGGCCGGCCGCGCACCGATCGCACTCGGCGCGCCACCACTCGAGCCGCGTATGGGCCACGTGATGATCGATGCCCGGCCGCAGGCTCGCGGCGATCTCCCGCTCGATCCCGCAGAGCGCACCCAGCACCGGCTGTTGGGTCGGTGTCGAGTAGAGCCAGGCGAGAAAGCGGGGAGTATGGGCCTCAGGCTTCTCTGACATCGCTCGGACCGGCGGGGGCGATCGGGCGCACCGGCTGCTCGATGGGCTCGAGCTGCGCCAGGGGCGCATCGGCGGTGACGCCGAGCTCCGGGAAGCGGCGCGCCTGCGGCAGCACCTGCCGCTCGAGCGAGCCCACGGCGGAGTTGTAGGCGTCCACGGCGGCGCCGAGCCGCCCGCCGAGGCGCTCGAGGTGCGCGGTGAACGTTCCGAGCCTGCGATAGAGCTCCTGGCCGAGCTCGCGGATGAGCGCGGCATTCTGCGCCACCGCGGTCTGGCGCCAGCCGTAGGCGACGGTCTTCAGGAGCGCGATCAGGGTGGACGGGGTGGCGATGATGACGGCCTGCTTGAGCGCGCTCTCGAGCAGCTCCGGCCGCTCCGCGAGCGCGCCGGCGAGGAATTGATCGCCGGGCAGGAAGAGCACCGCGAATTCCGGACTGTGCTCGAACTGCGCCCAGTACGCCTTGGAGCCGAGCTGGCGCACGCGCATCTCCACCTGCTGCGCGTGCTTTCGCATCGCCTGCTGCCGCTCCTCCTCCGAGGAGGCCTCGAGCGCCTCGAGATACGCATCGAGCGGCGTCTTGACATCGATGACGAGGTCCCGTGAGTCGGGCATGTGCACGACCAGATCGGGGCGCAATGCGCCCTCCTGCCCGGGGACGTGCACCTGTTCCGTGAAGTCGCAATGCTCGGCGAGTCCGGCGAGCTCGACCAGCCGGCGCAGCGTGATCTCGCCCCAGCGGCCGCGCACTTCCGGGCGCCTGAGCGCGGTCACGAGGTTGCGCGTCTCGCGCTGCAGCTGGCTCTGCCCGCTCGCGAGCGACTCGATCTGGGTGCGCAGCGCCGCATAGGCGTCGCGCCGCTCGCGCTCGAGCGCCTGAGTCTGCTGCTCCGTGCGCTCGAGCGCCACGCGCAGCGGCTCCACGAGCTGCGCGATGGCGGTCTCGCGCTCCTTGAGGCCGCCCGTTGCGATCGCCTGGTCGCGCCCGAGCGACTCGCGCGCGAGCCGCAGGAACAGCTCGCTGTTGCTGCGCAGCGTCTCGCCCGCGAGCGTATCGAAGGAGGCGCGCAGGCGCGTCTCGGACTGCTCGAGCAGCGCGAGGCGCTCGGATTCCTGATGCGTCGCGGCCTCCAGGCGCACGCGCGCGGCCTCGAGCTCGACGCGCAGCGAGCCGATGCGCCGCAGGGCACTCAGCTGCCCGAGGAGAAAACCGAGCGCCGCGCCCAGGATGAGGGCGATGGCGAGCGAGAAGGCCGCGGCCGGTCCGAACGGCATCCCGGGCCTACGCCTGCACCCGCTCGAGGTGCACGATGTAGTTGACGGACGGATCGCGTGTCAGGCGGCAGCTCTCGGTGTAGGGATTGAGCTCGATGCCGGCGATCGCCCGCGGCGCGAGACCCGCGGCGCGTGCCCAGCGCGTCAGCTCCGACGGGCGGATCAGCCGGTCGTACTCGTGTGTGCCGCGCGGCAGCAGCCGCAGCACGTACTCGGCGCCGACGATCGCCATGAGGAAGGACTTGAGGTTGCGGTTGAGCGTCGAGACGAATACCGAGCCGCCGGGCCGCACGAGAGCGGCGAGGGTCGCGAGCATCTGCTGCGGCCGCGGCACGTGCTCCAACATCTCCATGCAGGTGATGATCTCGAAGCGCTCCCCGGCGGCGGCGAGCTCCTCCGCGGCCACCACGCGGTAGTCGATGTCGATGCCTTCCTCGGCCGCGTGCAGCCGCGCCACCTCGACCATGCCCGGGGCGAGGTCGATGCCGGTGACCCTGGCGCCGCTGCGCGACAGGGCCTCGCTCAGCAGGCCGCCGCCGCAGCCGACATCGAGCGCGCGGGCGCCTGCGAGGCTCGCGTGCCCGGCGACGAACCCGAGCCGCACCGGATTCAGCAGGTGCAGCGGGCGGAATTCCCCGTGGCTGTCCCAGAACCGGTGGGCCAGGGCGTCGAACTTCGACAGCTCGCCGCGATCGGCATTGGCCGGCGGCGGCTCCATGGACATGCGCATCATCCCCATATGCTAACATTCCCGGATGTCCGAGATCGCCCGAGAAATTCTGCCGGTCAGCCTCGAAGCTGAGATGCGGCAGTCCTACCTCGACTATGCCATGAGCGTCATCGTCGGGCGCGCGCTGCCCGACGTCCGCGATGGGCTGAAGCCCGTGCACCGGCGCGTGCTCTTCGCAATGCGGGAGCTTGGCAACGAGTGGAACAAGCCGTACAAGAAGTCCGCCCGCGTGGTCGGCGATGTGATCGGCAAGTACCACCCGCACGGCGACTCGGCGGTGTACGACACGATCGTGCGCATGGCGCAGCCCTTCTCGATGCGCTACATGCTGGTCGACGGCCAGGGCAATTTCGGCTCGGTGGACGGGGACATGCCCGCGGCCATGCGCTACACGGAAGTGCGCATGTCGCGCATCGCGCACGAGCTGCTCGCCGACATCGACAAGGAGACGGTCGACTTCACGCCGAACTACGACGAGTCGGAGCTCGAGCCCTCGGTGCTCCCGACCCGGATCCCGCACCTGCTCGTCAACGGCCAGACGGGCATCGCGGTCGGCATGGCGACCAACATCCCGCCGCACAATCTCACGGAGATCGCCAACGCCTGCCTCGCGCTCCTCGAGGATCCGTCGCTGCCGCTCGCGGCACTGATGCAGCACGTGCCGGGGCCGGACTTCCCGACGGGCGGCATCATCAACGGCGCGCAGGAGATCGGCACCGCCTACCGCACCGGCCGTGGGCGCCTGTCCGTGCGCGCCCGGGTGAGCATGGAGGAGGTCGGCAGGGGTGACCGGCAGGCCATCATCGTCACGGAGCTGCCCTACCAGGTCAACAAGGCCCGCCTCATCGAGCGCATCGCGCAGCTCGTGCGCGAGAAGCTGATCGAGGGCATCGCGTCCGACGGCCTGCGCGATGAGTCGGACAAGGACGGCATGCGCATCGTGATCGAGCTGAAGCGCGGAGAGGTGGGCGAGATCGTGCTCAACAACCTCTATGCGCAGACGCCGATGGAGACGGTGTTCGGCATCAACATGGTGGCCCTGCAGGACGGGCAGCCGAAGCTGATGTCGCTGAAGGATATGCTCGATGCCTTCATCCGGCATCGGCGCGAGGTCGTCACCCGCCGCACGATCTTCGATCTCGCCAAGGCCCGCGAGCGCGCGCACATCCTCGAGGGACTGGCGGTGGCGCTCGCCAACATCGACGAGGTGATCGCGCTCATCAAGGCGGCGCCCGCGCCCGCCGAGGCGCGCACGGCCCTCGTCGGCCGCGGCTGGCCGCCGGGCGTCGTCACGACGCTGCTCGAGCGCGCCGGCGCGGTATCGACCCGGCCGGCCGCACTCGCCGCCGGCACGGGCCTCGAGAGCGGCCCCGGCGGGCAATATCGGCTGTCGGAGGCGCAGGCGCAGGCCATCCTCGACATGCGCCTGAACCGCCTGACCGGACTCGAGCAGGACAAGATCATCGCCGAGTACCAGGAGCTGCTCACGCGCATCGCGGACTTGAGCGACATCCTGGCGCGCCCGCAGCGGCTGACCGATGTGGTGCGCAGCGAGCTCATCGAGATCCGCGACGCCTACGGCGATGCCCGCCGCACGGAGATCAACCGCGAGCACCTGAACCTCAGCACCGAGGATCTCATCGAGCCGCAGGATGTGGTCGTGACGCTCTCGCACGCCGGCTACGCGAAGTGCCAGCCGCTCTCGGAATACCAGACCCAGCGCCGCGGCGGGCGCGGCAAGGCCGCGACCGCGGTCAAGGACGAGGACTTCGTCGAGAAGCTCTTCGTCGCCCACACTCACGACACCGTGCTCTGCTTCTCGAGCCGCGGCAAGGTCTACTGGCTCAAGGTCTACGAGCTGCCCCAGGCGGGCCGCAGCTCCCTCGGCAAGCCGATGGTGAATCTGCTGCCGCTCGAGCCGGGAGAGAAGATCAACGCGCTGCTGCCCGTGAAGCAGTACGACGAGCAGCACTTCGTGTGCATGGCGACCAGCCACGGCACGGTGAAGAAGACGCCGCTCAGCGCCTTCTCGCGTCCGCGCCCGAGCGGCATCATCGCGGTCGACCTGCGCGATGACGACAGGCTGGTCGGCGTCGCCATCACGGACGGGCAGCTCGAGATCATGTTGGTCTCGAGCGGCGGCAAGGCGATCCGCTACTCCGAGAGCGAGGTGCGTCCCATGGGCCGCGATGCGACCGGGGTGCGCGGCATCAAGCTCGCGCCGGGCCAGGAGGTCATCGCGCTCATCGTCGTAGGTCCCGGCGAGACCCGCGGCTGCGTGCTCACCGCCTCGGCCTCGGGGTACGGCAAGCGCACGCCGGTCGGGGATTTCCCCGTGCACGGCCGCGGCGGCCAGGGCGTCATCGCCATGCAGACCTCGGACCGCAACGGCACGACCGTGGCGGCGCTGCAGGTGCTGCCCGGGCAGGAGATCATGCTGATCAGCTCGACCGGCACCCTGGTGCGCACCGCCGTGGACGAGATCTCGCAGCTCGGGCGCAACACCCAGGGCGTGCGGCTCATCCGCCTCTCCGAGGGGGAGCGCCTGGTCGGCATCGAGCGCATCGAGAGCCTGGAGGGCGAGGCCGCCGAGCAGAGCGCCTCCGGCGAGAGCGACCACCCCCCGCCGGCCGAGGCCTAGTCCGCATTATTCACGAACACTGACACGGCTCGGCCCCCGGGTCTCGCTTCCGATGGCATAGCGGGCCAGGGCCGCTCCCTGGCCCGCGGCGAAATGTGTAGGGTCTCGCGGAAATCGTCTCGACGATTTCCGCCAATAAACAAGCCCCGCTTGGTACTATCAGCGCTTCCCCGTTCCCTCAAGCGGACCCGGAAGGTCATTCGTGCGCGTATACAATTTCGCCGCAGGACCCGCGGCCCTGCCCCTCGAGGTGCTCGAGCAGGCCCGCGATGAGCTCACCGACTGGCGCGGCAGCGGCATGTCGGTGATGGAAGTCAGTCACCGCAGCAAGGCGTTCGTGGCCGTCGCCGAGGAGGCGGAGAGCCTGGTGCGCTCGCTCCTCGCCGTGCCGGCCGTTTACGAGGTGCTTTTCCTCCAGGGCGGTGCGACCGGCCAGTTCGCCGCCATCCCGATGAATCTCGCCGCACCCGGGGCGGCCGCCGATTACCTGAACACGGGCACCTGGTCGACGAAAGCGATCGCCGAGGCGAAGCGGCTGCAGGTGAAGGTCAACGTCGCGGCCGACGAGGCGGCATCGGGTTACACGACCGTCCCTGATGAGGGGAGCCTGAAACTGACGCCCGGCGCGGCGTTCGTGCACTACACACCGAACGAGACCATCGGTGGAGTGGAGTTTCCCTACGTGCCGGAGTCTGGCGGCGTGCCGCTCGTCGCCGACATGTCCTCCACCATCCTCTCGCGGCCGATCGATGTCTCGAAGTTCGCCCTCATCTATGCCGGTGCGCAGAAGAACATCGGACCGTCCGGCCTTTGCCTGGTCGTCGTACGCAAGGATCTGCTCGGCAAGGCCCGCGCGGGCACTCCGTCGGTGTGGGACTATCAGGCCATGGCCGCGGAGCGATCGATGCTCAACACGCCGCCCACCTTCGGCTGGTACATCTGCGGCCTCGTGCTCAAGTGGGTGCAGGGGCAGGGCG
>JAKAZP010000245.1 GCA_021815905.1 Pseudomonadota bacterium
CGCGGGAATCGAAGTCGACCCCGGTCTGCTCGAGGCCGAGGCGGCCGAGCTCAATCCGGGGTTCCTCAAGCGCATGCGAACCGGCAGGCCGTGGGTGCGGCTGAAGACCGCGATCAGCCTGGATGGGCGCACGGCGCTCGCGAGCGGGGCGAGTCAGTGGATCACCGGAGCGGCGGCGCGGGAGGACGCGCAGCACTGGCGGGCACGCAGCTCCGCGGTGCTCACCGGCATCGGCACCGTGCTCGCGGACGACCCGCGGCTCGACGTGCGTCTGCCGGAGCCGGCGCACGGAACGAAGCGGCCGCAGCCGCTGCGCGTGGTGCTCGATGCCGGGCTGAGGATGCCGCCCACGGCCCGGATGCTCGCGACCGGCGCCTCCGTGCTCGTCCTCACCGCCGCGCGCGGCCCGGCGAGCCCCGCCGTCGAGTCGCGCCGCTCGCGCCTGCTCGAGCGCGGGGCGCTCGTCGAAGAGTTGCCGGTGTCCGCCGACGGCGCGCGGCTCGACCTCGCCGCGGTGCTCGATCTGCTCGGCCGGCGGGAGATCAACGAGCTCATGGTGGAGGCCGGTCCCCGGCTCTCGGGCGAGCTGCTCGACCGGCGCCTGGTCGATGAGCTCCTCGTGTACGTCGCGCCGAAGCTCCTCGGGCCGCAGGCGCGGGCGCTCGCCGAGCTCGATCCGATCCAGCGTCTCGAGGATGCGCGGGAATTCACGGTGACCGGCATACGGCAGATCGGCGAGGACGTGCGGCTCACGCTGCGTCCGCGCTGAAGCGGGAGAGGACCGACATGTTCACGGGTATCGTTCAGGACCTCGGCCGGGTGGTGAGCCGCGAGCCGCGCGGAGGCGATGTGCGCCTCGTCATCGGCCTCGAGAAGCTCGACGGGGCGGCGATCCGGACCGGGGACAGCCTCTGCGTGCAGGGATGCTGCCTCACGGCGGTGGCGATCGAAGGTCGCACGTTCGCGGCGGACGTCTCCCGGGAGACGCTCTCGCTCACGACGCTCGGAGAGCTCCCCGTGGGCGCCCCCGTCAATCTCGAGCCTTCGCTCCGGGCGGGCGATCCGCTCGGCGGCCATCTCGTCTCCGGTCACGTCGACGGGCTCGGCGAGGTCACCGCGATCGCAGGCGACGCGCGCTCCACGCGCCTCACGATCGCCGTCCCCGAGGCGCTCGCGCGCTACGTCGCCCGCAAGGGCTCGATCGCGATCGACGGGGTGAGCCTCACGGTGAACGAAGTCAGCGGGAGACGGGTCGGCATCAACCTCATTCCCCACACCCGGGAGGTGACGACGCTCGGGCGTCTCGCGGTCGGCGCCCGGGTCAATGTCGAGGTCGACCCGATCGCCCGATACCTCGAGCGGCTGCTCCGGGCTCACGAAGCGCCCGATTGAGGCTATAGTTCGGGCCATGCGTCCCCGCCGGCCCACCCTTCGCTTGGCCCTCGGCGCCTTCTGCGCGCTGCTCGCCGCCGCGCGGCTCGCCGGCCCGGCCGCCCTCGCCGCGGGCCCCCCGGCGCTCGACCGGCCCGCCCCACCGCTCATCGTGCGCGAGCTCGACGGGCACGAATTCGACCTCGCCCGTCTGCGCGGGAAGGTGGTGCTGATCAACTTCTGGGCCACCTGGTGCTCGCCGTGTCGCATCGAGATGCCGGTGCTCAATGCCTTCTACGAGCGCTATCGCCGGCGGGGCCTGGTGGTGCTCGGCCTGAGCATCGACTCCTCGCCCGATTTCCCGCGTGTGCGCCAAGTGATGCACGCCTTTCGCTATCCCGGGGCGCTCGCGAGCGCGGCCCGGGTGGACGGTTTCGGCGAGCCGGTGGCCGTTCCAGTGACCTACGTGATCGACGCTCACGGCGTGCTGCGCGCGGCCTTGATGGCGGAGGGGCCTTCGGGGATTTCGCGCCAGACGCTCGAGCGTGCCGTGCTGCCGCTCCTGCCCGGGCGTAAGGGAGCCCGGGACCCCGGGGGCTGAGCCAAGGGGCGCGGCTGAGCCGGGTATACTGCCGGGACCCCCAGCAGGCGTCCTACATGTCGAAAGTCCTCCCCCTGTCCGGCAAGAGCAGGCCGCCGGCCGGTCCCGCGGACCTGAACTCGATCGAGGAGATCCTGGCGGACCTCTCGGCCGGGCGCATGGTCGTCATCATGGACGACGAGGACCGGGAGAACGAGGGCGATCTCATCATGGCCGCCGAGCTCGCGACGCCGGAGGCGGTGGCATTCATGATCCGCCACGCGAGCGGCATCATCTGTGTGCCGATGGAGGAGGAGCGGCTCGCGCAGCTCGATCTGCCGCAGATGGTGGCGAGCAACAGCGAGTCGCAGCGCACGGCGTTCACCGTGTCGGTGGATCTGCGGGCGGGGACGACCACCGGGGTCTCCTCGAGCGACCGGGCGGCCACGATCCGCGCGCTCGCCGACCCCGCCTCGACCGCGCAGGATTTCGCGCGTCCCGGACACCTGTTCCCGCTGAAGTCCCGCCGCGGCGGGGTGCTGGTTCGGGCCGGGCACACCGAGGCGGCCGTCGACCTCTGCCGCCTCTCCGGCCGGCACCCCGCCGGAGTCATCTGCGAGGTCATGAACGATGACGGCACGATGGCGCGGCGGCCGCAGCTCGAGCGCTTCGCCGAGCGCCATGGGCTCAAGATCGGCACCATCGCCGACCTCATTCGCTACCGGCTGCGCAACGAGCGCTCCGTCGAGCGGGTGTCGGAGCAACAGGTCGACACCGAGCTCGGGGAATTCCGGCTGTTCGCCTACGAGGACCGGGTGAGCCAGGATCTGCATCTCGCGCTGGTGCGCGGCCGGCTCGAGGGCGAGGAGCCGCCGCTCGTGCGCGTGCACGTCGCCGACCCGCTGCGCGACCTGCTCGGCATCAGAGCCGATCCGCTCGCCTGGAGCCTGCGCGCCGCGATGGAGCGGATCGCGCGCGCCGGCAGCGGCGTCATCGTGATTCTGCGCGACCGGGAGTCCCCGACCGGGCTGCTCGAGTCGGTGCGCTCGCTCGGCTCCCCGCAGCCCGCCGAGCCCGCCCCCGCCGCTCCCGGAGCCGAGCGCGTGCGCCGCCACGGCGAGGTGTTGCGCACGTTCGGCGTCGGCGCGCAGATCCTGAAGGATCTCGGCGTGCGACGCATGCGCGTGCTGTCGGCGCCGAAGCAGATCCACGGCATCGCCGCATTCGGCCTGGAGATCGAGTCTTATGTCGGAGAGGAGGACGCTTGAGCGCGCCGCGTCTCCTCGAAGGTGAGCACACGACGCGCGGGCGCCGGATCGCGATCGTCGCGGCGCGATTCAACGAGTTCATCGTGGCGAGTCTGCTGAAAGGGGCGACCACCGTCTGGCTCGAGCGCGGCGGACCGCCGGAGGACCTCACCATCGCGCGGGTGCCGGGAGCGTTCGAGCTGCCGGTCGCCGCGCGCCGGCTCGCGCTCAGCGGGCGCTACGATGCGGTGGTGGCGCTCGGCTGCGTGATCCGGGGCGATACGCCGCATTTCGACTATGTCGCGGGGGAGTGCGCGCGGGGCCTGCAGCTCGCGGGTCTCGAGAGCGGCATTCCGGTCATCTTCGGCGTGCTCACGGTGCAGACCGTGGAGCAGGCGCTCGAGCGCGCCGCCACCACCGCCGGCAACAAAGGGGGCGAGTCCATGGAGGCGGCGCTCGAGATGGCGGCCCTCATGAGCCGCCTGGGAGCCTGAGCGTGGCGGGGAGCGTCCGAGCGATGCCCGGTGAGCCTTCCTCGCGGCAGCGCTCGGTGGCGCGCAAGCTCGCGCTGCAGGCGCTGTACCGCTGGCAACTCAACGAGAGTCCCTGGCAGGACCTGGTGCAGGAGTTCGGCCTCGCGCAGGACATGCCGCGCGCCGACCGTCAGTACTTCCGCGAGCTGATCGAGGGCATCTCGGGCGCGCGCGCCGCGCTCGACTCGCAGCTCGCGGCGTGGATCGACCGCGAGCCTTCGCGCCTCGATCCCATCGAGCACGCGGCGCTGCTCATCGGGTTGTACGAGCTCGGCAGTCGTCCCGAGGTGCCCTGGCGCGTGGCGATCAACGAGGCGGTGTCGCTCACCAAGCGCTTCGGAGCCACCGACGGGTACAAATACGTCAACGCGGTGCTCGATCGGGCGGCCCGCGAGCTGCGCCCGCATGAGCATTGAGCGACCGCTGTCGGAGTTCGAGATCATCGAGCGGTTCTTCCGCGGTGGCGGCGCGCGCCGAGCGGACGTGCGGGTCGGAGTGGGCGACGATGCCGCGATCCTCGAGTGCCCCGCGGGCATGGAGCTCGCGGCCGCCACGGACACTCTGGTCGAGGGGGCGCATTTTCCCATTGGCTCGCCCGCGGCATCCATCGGTCATCGCGCGCTCGCCGTCAACCTGAGCGATCTCGCGGCGATGGGGGCGCGCCCCGCCTGGGCGCTGCTCGCCCTGACTCTTCCCGAGGCCGAGCCGTCCTGGCTCGCGGAGTTCGCCGCGGGTCTCGCCGCGCTCGCGCGCAGCCACGAAGTCGCGCTGGTCGGCGGCGACACGACCCGCGGACCGCTCACCGTGACGGTGCAGCTGCTCGGCCACGTGCCGAAGTCCACGGCGATGCTGCGCTCGGGCGCCCGGGCGGGCGATCAACTGTTCGTCTCGGGCACTCCGGGCGATGCGGCCGCCGGCCTCGCGCTCGAGCAGGGCCGGCTCGCGGCGAGCGAGCCGGCGGCGAGCTACCTGC
>JAKAZP010000246.1 GCA_021815905.1 Pseudomonadota bacterium
GGGCGCCTCGACGGCGCCGGCAGGCGCGGCAACGCCCGCGCACCAGCAGTACGACTTCTACAGCATGCTGCCGCGGTTCACCGTCAGCGTGCCGCAGGCGCCCGCGAAGGCGGCCCGCACCCCCGCCGCGGAGCCGGGCGGGGCCGCTCGCCCCGCGAGCGGCGCCGCGCAGGCGAGCTACGTTCTTCAGGTCGGCTCCTATCGCCGCAGCACGGAGGCGCAGGCGGTGCGCGCCCGGCTGGCGCGCGCGGGGATCGATGCGCGGGTGGAGCGGGTGCTCGCCGCCGGCGGCGTCTGGTATCGCGTGCGCATCGGACCGATCTCCGATCCCGCCGAGCTCGAGAGGGTGAGAAATCAGCTGCGGGCCGCGCGCATGAGCGCGCTCGCGATCCGGATCGGTTGACCGGAATCGCGCAGCAGCCGCCCGAGGTCATCGGCCGGCCGCGAACGTCGGTCCGCAAGCGCGGCGGGTCACTCGTCGCCGATGGCGCGGAAGTCGAGCCCGAGCGAGCGCAATTTGCGATAGAGATGGGTGCGCTCCATGCCCACCCGCTTGGCGAGCTGGCCGACCTTGCCGTTGCACAGCAGCAGCTGCTGCTGCAGGTAGGCCCGCTCGAACTGCTCGCGGGCCTCGCGCAGCGGCAGTGCCAGCAGATCCTGCTTGACGAGCGGCTCCCCCGGCGGCGCGTGCACGGCGAGCTCCCGCTCGACCTCCTCGAGTCCGATCTCCTCGCTTCCGCCCTGGATGAGGAGGCGGTGCACCAGGTTCTTCAGCTCGCGCACGTTGTCGGGCCACGGATAGTTGCGCAGCCGGTTCTGCGCCGCCACGCTGAAGCGCCTGAAGGCGAGCCCCTCGGTGTCGACGATCCGGTCGACGTGATGCCGCAGCAGCTCCGGAACGTCCTCCGCGTACTCGCGCAGCGGTGGAACCCGCACGATCAGGGTGTTGAGATGCGCGAGCAGATCGCGCCGCAGACCCTCGCCGCCGGTGCGGCTCTCGATGCCCGGTTGCGCCGAGGAGATCACGCGTGCGCGCAGCTCGAGCGGCTCCGCTGCGCCGACGGGCGTGAAGCGCCCGGACTCGAGCGCGCCGAGGAGCAGCCGCTGGGCGGCCGCCGGCAGATCCTCGATGTCATGGATGAAGAGGGTGCCCTCGCCCGACTCCTCGAGCAGCCCGGGCTGGCGCGAGCCGTCCGACACGCGCCCGAACAGCCGGCTCTCGGCGTCCGCCTCGCGCAGGCTGCTCGCGACCACGGTCACGAACGGAGCGGTCGCGCGCGGACCGCGCTCGTGCAGATAGCGCGCGAACGCCTCGCGGCCGCAGCCCGGCTCGCCGATGAGCAGCACCGAGGAGGAATCTCCCGCGATCTGCTGCAGCTCGGTGCGCAGCTGCTGCATGATCCGGCTCTTGCCGGCGGGAACCATCAGCGGCGGCACGAACAGCTTGCCCGCCTGGCGGCGGCGCCGCCCGGCATCGAGAGCCCGCTCCACCGTGCGCAGGAGCTTCGCGAGCGACAGCGGCTTCTCGACGAAATCGAACGCCCCGAGCCGCGTCGCCTCGACCGCGGTCTCGACCGTTCCGTGACCCGACATCATCACCACCGGACAGCCGTCCGCTCCGGAGGCGGACCACTCGCGCAGCAGCGTGATGCCGTCGACGTCCGGCATCCAGATATCGAGCAGCACGAGGTCCGGAGTCTGCCGGGCGCGCGAGGCGCGCGCCTGGGCCGCGTTGGCCGCGACATCGACGTCGTAGCCTTCCTCCGAGAGGATCTCCTTCAGCAGCCCGCGGATGTCCGCCTCGTCGTCGACCACCAGTATGTGTGGAGCGCTCATGCTCTCTCCTTCCGCAACCTTTCTCGCCTGTCACTGCGCGCGCTCGCCGCAGCCGCGCTGCGCGTGCGATCGGTCACCGGCAGCAGCACGCTGACCCGCGCTCCGCCTTCCGGCCGGTTGTCCGCGTCGATCCGGCCACCGTGCTCCTCGACGATCTTCTTCACGATCGCCAGCCCGAGCCCGGTGCCCTTGGGCTTGCTCGTCACGTAAGGGTCGAAGACGCGACCGAGAAGCTCGCGCTGGAATCCCGGTCCATTGTCACACACCGTCACCGCCGCGTACGCCTCATCCTCGCCCTCCTGCAGCCGGGTCGAGACCTCGAGGCGCGGCTGCGGCGCGCCCTCGAGCGCCTCGAGCGCATTGGTCAGCAGATTGTTGAGAATCTGGCGCACCCGCCCCCGGTCCGCCTCGATCGACTGAAGCCGCGGGTCGAGCTCGAGCGCGATGTCGGCGTGCGGCCCGTGCGAGCGGTACAGCTCCGCCACCTCGGACACCAGCTGATTGAGATCGAAGTGGGTGATGCGCATCTCCGGAGCGCGGGCATAGTCGCTGAAGGCATTCACCATCTGCTGCATGGTCTCGACCTGCTGTACGATGGTGTTGGTCGCGCGGTCGAGGAATTCCGCGTCGCGCGGAGTCATGCTCGCGAGCAACCGGCGGCGCAGCCGCTCGGCGGACAGCTGAATGGGGGTGAGCGGGTTCTTGATCTCGTGCGCCAGGCGGCGCGCGACCTCGCCCCAGGCGGCATCGCGCTGCGCCTGCAGGAGGGCGGTGATGTCGTCGAACACGATGACATAACCCAAGTCGCCGGGCTCCCCGGGCAGCGGCGTGCAGGCGCACATGAGCGTGCTGCGCCCGCGGGCGGAGAGCGTGGCGCCGCCCTCGAGGTCGAGCTGCTCGCGCCACTCCTCGCGGCCGCGCGCGAAGCGCACCGCGAGCGCGGCGACGAACTGCCCGAGCCGCTCGTTGCTCGCCGACAGCTCCGGGAGCGAACGGCCCGTGGCCGCCGAGAGATCGGTGCCGAGGATCGCGCCCGCCGCGTGGTTGGCCATGCGCACGATCAGGCTGCGGTCGACCGCCAGGACTCCGGTCGACAGGCGCGCGAGGATCACGCCCAGGCGCTCGCGCTCGCGCTCCACCGCCTCCTGGCTGCGCCTCGCCTCCTCGTGCGCCCGGCGCAACCGCTTGGTCATGTCGTTGAAGGAATGCACCAGCCAGCCCATCTCGTCGCGCGAGGGCAGCGGCAGTCGCGTGTCGAAATCCCCCTTGCCCACCGCGCGCGTCCCGGCGATGAGGTCCTGCACCGGGCGCGCGAAGCGCTGCGCGGAGGAGATGGCGAGGTGAATCGCCGCGAGCATCGCGATCAGCAGCACGAGCGTGAGCGTCAGGCGGAAGCTGTACTTGAGCGGCTCGCGCAGCGCGGCGAGATTGCCGTAGCGCGAGTAGGAGCGCTGCACCGCGTTGGTGAGCGCCGAGAGCTGCGTCGGCACCGGATAGACCGCCACGAGATAGCGGTCGTCCGGACTCGTCCTCGACTCGCTCATGGGGGCGCCGATCCGGATCACGTAGCCCCCGTGGCGCTGCGGCTCGAGGGCGACGTACGGGCGATGCTGGCTCACCCGTTGCACGAGATCCGCCGGCGGGGCGAGCGGCACGCTGGCGAAGGGATTCTCGAGGCTCGCCGCGAGGATGCGCCCGTCATCGCCGAACAGCACGATTTCCGACGCGGAGGTCGCGCGCCGCTCCTCCTCGAGCCGCCGCTGGATCTGCGACGGGGTGCGCGCGGCGAGCGAGCGCGCGAGCAGCTCCGTGCGCCGCGCGCATTCCTGCACGCGCAGATCGAGCGCCGAGCGGGACAGGACCAGCGCATCCTTCAGGCCCTGGCGGATCTCCACTTGAAACCAACTGTCGATGCCGCGGTTGAGGAACTCGAGCGAGGAGAAATACACGATGAGGAGGGGCGCCACGACCAGCACGCCGAAGATCGTCACCGTGCGCGCCGTCAGGCGCGAGCCGGGCACGTGGTGGCGATAGTCGCGCACCAGCTGCCAGATCCTGCGCACCAGCAGCACGACCAGCGCGAACACACCGATGACGTTGAGCAGCAGGATCCAGGGCTGCAGGCGGCCGAACTCGGTCGAGTTCTGCACGCTCTTCGCGAGCAGCAGCAGCGCGCCGAGACCGACGATGCACCAGAGCGCGAGCGCGATCAGTCCGCGGCGCCGTGCCTGCGCGCGCGGCGTACCCTCGCGGGGGGAGCTCATACCGGGAGCGACCATGAATACCACTTGCTCATGCGCTGCCAATCGTCGGTCCAGAAGAGCAGTGCCCGGAGCGATGCCGGAAGCTTTCCTCGCCGCACGCCGGCCCGCACGCTGATGATATAGCGGCCCCCTTCATCGAGCTGCGATTCGACGAGAATGGGCCAGTTCTGCACCTTGCCGAGGAAGTGCAGCGCGCCTTTCAGGGAGTCGAAGCTGCGCTCGTCGCCCCCGGGCAGCTCGGTGACGACGAAGCGCCGGGTCACCACGTGATAGGCGAGCTCGCGGCGCAGCTCGACATCGACGATATCGGCGTTGAACCAGAAATGCCGCACGCGATCGACTCGCGCCTCGACCTCGAAGGTGAGCGTCACCCCGTCCTGAAGCGCCTCGCGGATCGCCGGGTTGCGGGGATACTCGACGCTCGCGTTGAGCTTCACCACCCCATGATCGAGCGCGACGTAGTGGGAGCGTACCGCGAGCACCCCATCGAGCGTGGCGGCATGCGCCGGCGCGGCCAGGGCGCCGAGCGCTGCGAGCGCCATCGCCGCGAGGACCGGGACGGGCCGGCGCCGCCCGGAGGCCCCGTCGGG
>JAKAZP010000247.1 GCA_021815905.1 Pseudomonadota bacterium
GGTGTACGCGCGCTTCGGCGGCGTCGCCGCGGAGTCTCCCGCCTGAGCGCGTCCCGGCACTACCAGGTATTGGGCTCCCAGTTCTGCTCGCTCCCGTCCGCGAGCGCTCCGGCGGTGACGGTCTTCGGGTCCTTGAAGTAGTACGGGGGCACCGGCAGGTTGAGCGGCGCCGGGGAGCCGTCCATGACCCGGCCCGAGAGGTCGTAGCGGGAGCCGTGGCAGGGACAGAAGAATCCGCCCGGCCACGTGGGTCCGATCTGCGCGAAGCCCGGCTGCGGCCGGTACTTCGGAATGCAGCCCAGATGCGTGCAGATGCCGACGATCACCAGGTACTGCGGCTTGATCGATCGCTGGACCGGATTCCAGTCCGGAAGATTCGCCGGCTGCTGGTCTTGCCGGGAAAGAGGATCCTTCAGCTGACCATTGAGCTTCGGCAACTCCGCGAGCTGCGCCTCGGTGCGATGCAGCACCCACACGGGGCGGCGCCGCCAGGAGGCGCTCACCATGTGCCCGGGCGCGAGATTCGAGATGTCGATGTCGACCGGAGCACCCAGGGCGCGTGCGCTCTCGCTCGGCTCGAGCGATTCCACGAAGGGCACCGCGGCAAGCGCCACGCCCACCGCGCCGACCGCGGTGGTGGTCGCGACGAGCATCTTCCGTCGCGCGAGATCGGGCTCGCTCGAATCCCCACCGGGCGCGCCATGCATCGCGGATGCGTTCTCGGTCATGCTGACGTCCTGCGCTAAGGCCCGATCACGGGCAATCCGTTAATGCTAGCGCCCCGAGGCGCCCGAGTCACCTGCACCGAGCGCCCGGCGTCAGGGCCGCCACTCGCTCACGCGCTCGCAGAACACCCGCATGAAGCGATTCGCCTCGCTCCCATCCATCACGCGGTGATCGAGGGTCAAGGTGGCGTAACACCGGGGTCGCGCCACGATGCGCTCCTCGCCCCCCTCCTCGATGACGACCGCGCGCTTCTCGAGCTTGCCCAAGCCGAGGATGGCCGACTGCGGCTGATTGATGATGATGGGCGCCGCGAGCAGGCTGCCGCTCACGCCGTGATTCGAGATCGTGAAGGTGCCGCCCCGCACCTCCGCGGGGGCGAGCTTGCCCTCGCGGGCGCGCGCCACGAGATCGTTGATGCGCCGCGCGGTCTCCATGAGATCGAGCGTCTCGGCCTGCTTCAGCACCGGCACGACGAGGCCCGATTCCGCCGCGGTGCCGATGCCGAGATTCACGGTGTCGAACACCTCGAGCTCGCTCTCGCGCCAGCGGCTGTTGGCTTGCGGCACCGCCCGGATCGCCTCGATGACCGCGCGGGCGAAGTAGGCGGTCAGCGTGAGCGCGACGCCGCTCGCGGCAAACGCCTCGCGATGCCGCTCGCGATCGGCGAGCACCGCGCCCATGTCGACTTCGAACACCGTCGTCACGTGAGGGGCGGTGTGCAGCAGGCTCTCGACCATGTGGCCGGCGATGCGCTTGCGCACCGGGGAAAGAGGCACCCGGTGACTCGATGCGCCCTCCATGCCTTCGAGCCGCGCCGGCCCCGACGGCGCGGTCCCGACGGCGCGGGCTTCGGGGCGAGCGCCCCGCGCCGCGATCGCGCCCATCACGTCCGCGACCGTGATCCGGCCGCCCTCGCCCGAGCCCGCGATCGAGGCCGGATCGAGCGCATTCTCCTTGAGGAGTCGTCGCACCGCCGGACTGAGGGCGCCCGCGCCGTCGCGCGCGGCACCGGTCCTCGGGGCGGCGACCGGGCCGCCCGTCGGGGCTCCGCCCGATGGCGGTCGCGGCCGCACTCCGGCCGCGTGCCCGGGACCTGCCCCGGGCGCGGCGCTTGCGGCGGCTGCCGGCCGGCCCCCGACCGACGGCGCGATGCGCCCGAGCAGTTCCCCCGGCGCCACTTCCTCCTGCTCGCCCTTCAGGATCTCGGCGAGGACCCCCGAGGCCGGCGCCGCGATCTCGACCGTCACTTTGTCGGTCTCGAGCTCGATCAGCGGCTCGTTCTCGCTGACGCTCTCGCCCACCGCCTTCAGCCAGCGCAGCACCTGCGAGCGCGTGCCTTCGGCCTGCTCGGCCGGGACCCTGACTTCCATCCCCTCCTCCGGTGCGCCCATGGTCAGACGCTCGCGATCCGCTGGATGCAGCTCGTGATCGACTCGACTCCGGGCACCGCCGCCTCGAGCAGCACCGGGCTGTGAGGACTCGGGATGTCCGGCATCGCCAGGCGCTCGATCGGGGCATCGAGGCTGAAGAACGCCTCGCGCGCGAGGAACGCGGCGATCTCCGCGCCGAAGCCCGCCGTCAGATTGTCCTCGTGCACGATGAGGCAACGCCGGGTCTTCTCGACCGAGGCCAGCACCGAGCGGCGGTCCCAGGGCGAGAGCGTGCGCAGGTCCAGGATGTCGGTCTCGACACTCGAGGCCTCGGCGGCGCGCTCGCAGCGCTCGACCATGGCGCCCCAGGTGACGAGGGTCAGCTCCCCGCCCTCGCGCACCCGCCGGGCGAGCCCGAACGGCACGACGTAGTCGTCCCCGGGATAAGGACGGCGCGACCCGGCGGCATCGAGCAGCGCCCGGTGCTCGAAGAAGATCGTCGGATCGTTGCCTCGCAACGCCGAGCGCAGCAGCCCCGCGGCGTCCTCGGCGTTCGAGGGCACGGCGACGCGCCAGCCGATGCCGTGGACCCACGCCACCTCGTTGGTTTGACTGTGCCAGGGATCCCCGCACTTGAAGAACCCGCCCGGCATGCGCACGACCATCGGCGCCGCGAACCGGTTGCCGGTGCGCCAGCGCATGGTGCCGCAGTCGTTGAGCTGCTCGGCGGCGGGATCGGCGTACTTGCGAAACTGGATCTCTCCGACCGGCAGGAGTCCCGCGAGCGCCAGTCCCACGGCCCGCCCGACGATGCCCTCCTCCGAGAGACTGGTGTCGAACACGCGCGCCGCGCCGTGCCGCTCCTGCAGCCCGAGCGTGGCCGCGTGCACGCCGCCCTTCGGCCCCACGTCCTCGCCGAAGACGAGCATGCGGGGATTGCGCGCCAGCTCCGCATCGAGAACGCGCCGGATCGCCGTCAACATGTTGATGCGCACCGACTCCGGGTGCGGCTCGCCGCTGCCGGCCGCGAGCGCGTGACCGCCCGGGGCGAGCCCGCCCTGCTCCTGCAGCTCCGGGGTGCCGTCGGCGGCGCGCTCCGAGAACACATGGCGCGTCAGGCTCGCGGGATCGGGCTTCGGCCGGGCGAGCGCCCGCTCGACCGCCGCCTCGACCTCGGCGCGAGCCCGCCGGGCGAGATCCGTCCACTCCTCCCCGGACAGGAGCCGCGGCACGAGATGCCGCTCGAGCCGCGGCAGCGGGTCGCGGGCGCGCTCGCGCGCCTGGGTCTCGGGCGACTTGTACACCTGCGTGTCCTGCCCGGAGTGGCCGCAGAGCCGCGGCACCGTGAGGCGCAGCAGGACCGGTGAGCGCTCCTCGCGCACCCGCCGTACGGCCTCGCCGATGCGCCCGGCGGCCTGCGCCGGATCGGCGCCGTCGCCCTCGAGGATATCGAGCCCGGAGAAGGCGCGGAGGTTCGCGGCGATGTTGCCCCCCGGGGTCTGCAGCTGCGAGGGCACGGAGATGCCGTAGCCGTTGTCTTCGATGTAGAACAGCATCGGCAGGCGCAGCGTCGTCGCCAGGGTGAGCGCGGACCAGAATCCGCCGGTCGCCACCGAGGCATCCCCGCCGAGCACGACCGCGATGCTGCGCTCGTAGGAGGGATCGGACAGAGCCTCGCGGTGGAAGCGGATGGCCTGCGCCCAGCCCGCCACGGGCGTGTACTGCGCGCCGACCCCGCCGCAGGCCGGCAGCACCGTGGCCCCGCCCCGGCCCGGCTTGTTGAACACGACCCCGATGTCGCGGCCGCCGCTGAAGGAGCCCTGGCGCGCGAGCGGACCCGCCGCGGCCTCTTCCAACCCGACGCCGACCGCGAGCATCAACGGACGCGAGCGGTAGTACACCCCGACGGCATCGTGCGGATCGGTCAGCTCGAGCCCGAGGAGAATCTGCGCCAGATCGTGCCCGCGGGCCGAGAACTGATAGAGCACCTGCCGCTCGGGCAGGAGCCGCGACTCCTCGATGTCATCGAGCGCGCGCGAGGCCTGCAGGAGCTGCGTGACCCGTCGCCAGTCCGGCTCGCGGGCGGGGGCGGAATTCTCGACCGCGGTCCGGGGAAGCGGGGAGCCGGTAGCCGGCATGAGGTGTCTCCGTCGGGACGTGGGCTGTGCATAGCCTAAGTGGATGAGAACGAAATGAGCTTGCTTCGATTGCCGCAAGAGGCCGCATTCTGGCAATCTTCTTGCTCGATCCGCTCGTCTTGGAGTCACACTTTGCCCGAGTCGCTCGATCGCCTGGACCGAAGGATCCTCGAGGAGCTGCAGTCGGACGCCCGCATCTCCAACCAGGAGCTCGCGAAACGCGTCGGCCTGTCCGCCGCCCCCTGCTGGCGGCGGCTGCGGCGGCTCGAGCACGACGGCTTCATCCGAGGTTACGTGACGCTGCTCTCGGCCGAGGCCATCGGACTGCCGATCCAGGCCTACGCGCTGGTCTCGCTCGAGAATCATCACCCGCAGAGCGTGCGGCAGTTCGACCAGTTCGTGCGCGAGCGGGCGGAGCACCTCGAGTGTCCC
>JAKAZP010000248.1 GCA_021815905.1 Pseudomonadota bacterium
CCTCGCTCACCGAGCGCGGCGCCGATGTGACGCTCGATGCGCTCGCGCTCGGCGCGGTGGATTATCTCACCAAGCCCAAGATCGATCTGGCCGCGACCTTCGACGACTACGCGGAAGAGCTGATCGAGAAGGTGCGAGCCGCCGCGCGGGCGAGCGTGCGGGCGCTCGACGCCCGCACCGGCGCCGCCCGCCCGCCCGTCGCCCAGGGCGCGGCTCCCCCGAGGAGCCCCGGCTCGCGGCCGCTGCGCACCACGCACTGCATCGTCGCGATCGGCGCCTCGACCGGCGGCACCGAGGCGATCAAGGACGTGCTCACCCGGTTGCCGCCCGACGCCCCGGGGATCGTGATCACGCAGCACATACCCAAGGCCTTCAGCGGACCGTTCGCCCGGCGCATGAACGACTGCAGCGCGGTCGCGGTGTGCGAGGCGCAGGATGGCCAGCAGGTGCTCGCCGGCCACGTGTACATCGCCCCCGGCGACCGTCATCTGATGGTGGTGCGCGACGGCAGCCGATATGTCTGCCGGCTGGACGACGGCCCCCCCGTCAATCGGCACAAGCCTTCCGTCGACGTGCTGTTCCGCTCGGTGGCGCAGAACGTCGGCAGCAACGCCATCGGGGTCCTGCTCACGGGCATGGGCAAGGACGGCGCGCGGGGCTTGAAGGAGATGCTCGCCGGCGGCTGCCGCACGATCGCCCAGGACGAGGCGACCAGCGTCGTCTGGGGAATGCCCGGGGAGGCCGTGGCGCTCGGCGCGGCCGAGCACGTGGTGCCCCTCGAGAGCGTGGCCGCGAAGATCCGGGCCCTGGCGGAGAGCGCGGAACCGCACCGGGCGGCGGTGAGCCGTGAAGCAATTTGAGCGGGCAGTCTCATCCCCGCGTCTGCCCGGCCGATAACATGGTTGGAAGCTTGAGGTGAACGAGACACGATGAACAATCCCGCTCGAGGGGCCGGGTCGGTGGATTCGGATCCGGCGGCATTCGCCTTCGTCCAGGCGCTCGCGGGCGAGCTGTCCGCCGGCAAGGTGGACTTGCCGAGCTTTCCGGATATCGCGCTGCGCGTCCGCCAGGTGCTGGCGGACGACGAGGTGACGCAGGAGAAGGTCGTGCGCGTCGTCGGCTCCGAGCCGGCGCTCGCCGCCCGACTGATGCAGATCGCCAACTCCGCGGCCATCAACTTCAGCGGCAAGCCCATCACCGAGCTGCGCAGCGCGATCGCGCGCATGGGTTTCAACATGGTGAGGAGCGCCGCGATCGCCTTCGCGATGTCGCAGTTGAAGAAGGTCGACGCGCTCAAGGGGCTCGAGCAGCCGCTCGATGAGCTCTGGCAGCGCAGCGCCGCCGTGGCGGCGATGTCGCACGCGGTCGCCCGGCGCTTCAGCCGCGTCAATCCGGACACCGCGATGCTCGCGGGGCTCCTGCACGGCATCGGCAAGCTCTACATCCTCACGCGCGCGAGCCGTCATCCGGGGCTGTTCGATGATCAGGCGGTCTACCACTCGATCGTGCGCGACTGGCACGCCGCGGTGGCCAAGGCGCTGCTCGAGAACTGGGACATGGCCGAAGAGATCGTGCTGGCGGTGAGTGACCACGAGGACTTCGGGCGCGAGCACGCAGGTCCTCCCGATCTCACCGACGTGCTCACGGTCGGGCATCTGCTCGCCGCCTTCAAGGAGCATCCCGAGACGCTCGAGCTCAATCTGCACGACGTCGCCGCCTGCCGGCGCATGCGCATCGATCGCGGGAGCTACGAGAAGCTGATCGACGAATCGGAGCACGAGATCGACGCGCTGCGCGAGGCGCTCGGTGTCTGAGCGGATCCAACCCAACGAGCCGGTCATGTCGCTCCACTCCAGTCACGATTCCGGCTCGCCGCCGGCCGGCGACGACCGCCAGATCGCCTTCAACTTCGTGCAGGCGCTCGCCGCCGAGCTTTCCGGCGGCAAGATCGAGCTGCCCGGATTTCCGCACATCGTGGCGCGCGTGCAGCGCGTGCTGAGCGACGAGCATGCCGACGCGGCGCGGATCGTTCGCGCCCTCGGCGGCGAGCCGGTGCTCGCCACGCAGCTCGTTCGCATGGCGAACTCCGCCGCGCTCAACCCGGCCGGTGCTCCGGTCACGGATCTGCGCGCGGCGGTCGCCCGTGTCGGGCTCGACACGGTGCGGACCGCGACCATCGCATTCGCGCTGCGTCAGTTGCGCCATGCGCCGGCGCTGCGCGGGATGGAGATGCAGCTCGGCGTGCTGTGGCGCCGCAGCGTGCAGGTGGCGAGCCTGTGCTTCGTCGTGGCGCGGCGGCTCACCAGCGTGAGCGCCGACACGGCGTTGCTCGCCGGACTTCTGCAGGGTATCGGCCGGCTCTACATCCTCACGCGCGCGAGCGGCCACCGGTCGCTGTTCCGCGATGCGGCGGCCTACCAGGCCATCGAGCAGGACTGGCATCTCAGCATCGCGGCGGCGTTGCTCGAGAACTGGGGAATCGCCGAGGAGATCGTGCACGCGGTGCGCGAGTCGGAGAACCTCGAGCGCGAGTCGCGCGGGGCACCCGGCCTCGCCGACGTCGTGATCGTCGGCACGCTGCTCGCCGAGCTCGACGGCGATGCGGGCGCGCTCGCCGCCCAGGTATCCTGCTCCAAGCCGTTCCAGCGCCTGAAGCTCGATCAACAGACCTGCGAGTGGTTCCTCACGGAATCCGCCCATGAAATCGAGGCTTTGCGCGAGGCGCTCGGGAGCTGACGCGTCCGACGGCTCGCGCCGCGGCCTCGGGCGCCCGGGCCGGTGCCCAAGAACCCATCCGGCCGATCAGCGGAGGGCGCGAGCGGGCGCATCAGGCCGCGCCGATGATCCGTCCGGAGCGCATGCTCGGTCCGCAGACACCGCGCGGACCGTAAGTATCCGAGGCCGCGGGGCGCCCGGTCAGAACGCCGAGCATGCCTTCGACGTGCTTCAGGCGCGCGGCGACCACCACCGCGTTACGGTCGTTGAGATCCCGACAGCGGGTGGCGCGGCTGGCGCAGTCGCGCAGATGCGCGAGCAGGCTTCCCTGCGGATCGCACCAGGCGATCAGAGCGTCGAGGCCGCCGCGGTCGGCGGAGTAGCCATGCATGGCGCAGAGCGACCGGCGCTGCTCCTCGATGCGCGCGAGAGCCCCCATGCGCTCCTGCCGCGCGCGGGTGGTCGCCTCGAGCGCCCGGATGTCGTTCGACTCGAGCACCTGATGCTCGCGCGCGAGGAGATCCTCGAGCTCGGCGAGCCGGGCGGATTCCTCGGTGAGCAGATTCGAGAGATGCTCGCGGCAGACGCCCGCGTCCATGCCTCAGCCCTGCGGCAGCGGCCCGAGCGCCTGCTCGAGCTGCATGAGCTGGTCGGCGACATGCTGCGGCTGCACCGTGTAGCGGCCCTGCTCGATCGCCGAGCGCAGTAGGCTGACACGCGCCTCGTCCACCGCCGGCTGGCTGCGCAGCGCCTGCATGAGCGCCGAGAGCTGCGCGGCGGAACCGGTGATCTGGACATCGCTCCCGGGCGATGCGGCCGCGGGCGCGACGGACGCGCCGGCCCCGGCCTCGCCTGGCCGGCCTGCGGAGCGGCCGGTGCCAAGGGTGGTCGGGGAAGTATTCAACCCGCTGATTTTATTAGACATCCAGGGTCTCCTAAGGCCCTCAATCCAGGGTATCGGCATTCCGGGCGCGAACTTGAGCGCGCCCCGCTCAGGGGCTCACCTTCACGACCCGGCCGGTTCCGACCACGCCCTGCACCACTTTCGACGAAGCCACGTTCTGCACTCGGATCAGCGCGCCATAACGGCCGCTCTGCAGCGCGACGCCCGCCGCGCGCACCCGGATGCCCTCGAGCGAGGCCACCAGTGTGACCTGCTCTCCCTGGCGCACCATGAAGTCGGGCAACAGGTCCTCGGACCTCAACACGGCACCGGCGGGCAACGGATGCCTGAGCGTGCTGCGCGCGAGTTGGGCGGCGTCGGTGACATATCCGACCGACATGCCCGAGACCAGCCGCGTCTCCGCGATCACATCCTGCCCCGAGAGACGGGCGCCCTGCGGCTCCGCGGCGCGCAGGGCCCAGACGTGGATGCGCGACTTCACCGTCACCGGCACATAGAGAGTCCAGTCGGCGCCGGAGCGGCAGCGGACGGCGACCGAGGTTTGCGCCGAGAGGCGCGCGCCATAAAGGAGGGAGGCCTCGAGCGGCGCGGCGCACCGCCCGAGACGCAGCCGCGGATCGAGCCGCTCGGCGCTCACCACGATGCCGCCCTGCCCGGGGGGCATCTGGGCCTGAACGAAGCTCTCGGCCGCGGCGCGGATGGAAGACAGCGGCTCGATGGCCGCGAGTCCCGTGGCGGGTCTGCCGAGACCGAGCGCCCCGAGCCCGATGAGTCCGGTCGCCAGCCAGGAGGCGCGGTGACGGAAAGTCGACGCGGAGGAGTTCATGGAGACATACGCTTGCAAGCCGCGCGCCAGCGCGCGCCCCGATGACGGCTCAAGTTCATGAGCGTCGCGCCGTTAACGGACAGTCGGCGGCCGGCCCCCGCACGTTGCGCCGCGGGCGGCGGCGGCCGATTGCCGGCGGCAATCTCCTGCCGCCGCGTGTGACGCACCGCACGCTCTCAACTCCAACACCGCGCCGTCCGCCGCGACGGGCGCGGTCACGC
>JAKAZP010000249.1 GCA_021815905.1 Pseudomonadota bacterium
GCTTGGGCTGACGCTCACCGGTCCCGCCGCCGATCGGCCCGAGGAGATGTTGACGGCCGCCTTCGCGGGGCGGGCGCCCGCGGACCTGCCGGAGTTCCTCACCGATGCGCTCGTGATCGCTGTCGACGAGCGGCACTACCGCATCTCCCGCCCCCCGGGGGACTGGCGTGTCGAGGCGAATGCGGTGTTCGTGCACCGCGATGTCGGTGCCGCGTTTTACCGGGCGATCCCGCCCCGGGCCGCGCCGCTCGGCAAGCGGCTGCTGTGGAATCTTCTCCTGTGGCTCGCCGCGAGCGGCGCCGGCCCCAGGCTGCTGCTCGCGATGAGGCGCGAGCGCATGCGTGGCTGAGGGGCGCCAGCCGCGCCGTCGCGCTCAGCTCGTCTCGACCGCCTGCCGCGCCGCGACCCGCACCGGTCCGGTGCCGAGGAGGGATGCATACGTCGCCATCTGACCCTGGAACACGCGGTGCCAGGTGTACCGTCGCAGCACCCGCGCGCGCGCGCTCGCGCCGAGGGCCTCGAGGTCACGCTCGTAGAGGGCCGCGATCGCCGCCGCCATGCTCGCGCCGCTGTCGGGCTCCGCGAGCATCCCGACCCGCTCGTCCACGAGCTCCGGGATCGCGCTCGCGCGCGCGGCCACCACCGGGCGCCCGCACGCCATCGCCTCGAGAATGACCAGGCCGAAGGTTTCTTTCGTGCCCGCGTGCACCAGGGCATCGGCCGATGCGATCCACTGCGCGAGCTCCACGCTGTCGCGCAGGTACGGCAGCAAGGTGACGTTCGAGGCCGGGCGACGCTCGCGGTCGCCGCCGATCAGGAGCAGGTGATAGGGAGCGCCGAGTCGCGCGAACGCATCGAGCAGCACCGGCAGATTCTTCTCGTCGGCGAAGCGCCCGGCGTACACCAGCACTCGGGCGCCGGGTGCGAGCCCGAGACGGTCCCGCAGCCAGTCGCCGCGCCGCCGCGGGTGAAACACGTCCGCGTCCACGCCGAGCGGCTGATGCGCCACCTGCTGGACGCCGAGGCTCGCGAGCACCGAGCACATCAGGCGGCTCGGAGCAAACACCACGTCGAAACGCTCGTACAGGCAGCGCAGATAGCGGCCGATCGCCCGCTCGGTCGCGCGACCGCCGAAGCGCCGGCTGACGATCTGCGGCAGGTTGGAATGATAGAATGCCGCCGCGGGAATGCCGCGGCGCCGGGCGATTCGCCGTGCGGCCCAGGCCGGATGGAAGGCGTCCCCGGCCTCGATGAGGTCGGGCTCGAGCGAGTCGATGAGCCGCAGCCACTTTCGCGGAGCGAGCGGCAGGCGGTAGTTGAATGTGCCGGGTACCGGATAGCCGGCGAGAGTGCTGACTCCGCCGCGCTCGACCCGGCTCTCCCTGCCGGGCACCACGATCGTGTGCCGCCAGCCGGCGTGCGCCGCGAGCCATTCGTGCTTGGCCGAGAGGTACCGTTTGACGCCCCCGCTCGTCGGCGAATAAAACAGGGTCGTGTCGACGAGGTGCGGGGAATCGATCACGCTTGAGTCTTTTCGCGCCTCGCGGCGAGCCTCGGGTCCTCTTTGGGGGGCGCCAGCGGTCATCTGCAAGGCGCATTGCACCCGCATGACGCAGCCCTGTCAAGACGCGCGCCAACGGCTCTCAACTCAACGGTCGCTACGGCTCAGGCGGCGGTCGGCTGCGTCTTGCGGCTCGCGCGCTCGATGAGGGTGGCCACGGCCTCGATCACCTCGTCGGCGCAGCCGAAGCGCTGCTCGCGCTTCTTCGCCAGCATGCGCCCGAGCATCGGCGCGTAGCGCGAGAGGGACAGCGGCAGGCGCGGAGGCGGGGCGTTCACGTGCTGCTGCAGAACTTCCATGGCGGAGCCGCCGGTGAACGGCTTCCTGCCCGTCAGCATCTCATGGAAGATGATCCCTAGGCTGTACAGGTCCGAGCGTCCGTCGAGCGGCTCTCCCAGCGCCTGCTCGGGACTCATGTAGTACGGCGAGCCCCGCAGGACTCCGGTGCGCGTGCTTTGATGCGTCCCGTCCAACGGGCGCGCCAGCCCGAAGTCGATGAGCGCGACATCGCCGTTCTCGCGCAGCATCACGTTCGGCGGCTTGAGGTCGCGATGCAACAGTCCGGCGCTGTGCACGACGCGCAGCGCCGAGGCGATCTGCTCGAGGTAACGCAGCGACTCCAGCTCCGACACGCCGTAATACATGCGCATCTTGAGGTCGCCGCGCGGAAAGTACTCCATGGCGAGATACTCGAGCCCGTCCTGCATGCCGTAGTCGTAGAGTCTCACCACCGCCGGATCGCGGATGGCGATGATCGCGCTGTACTCGCGCTCGAGACCCTGAGGGATGCCCCCCTCGTGCGAAGTCTTCGCGATCTTCAGCGCCACTTCGAATCCGAGCGTGACGCTCGCCGCGAGATAGACCAGCGCCTTGTCCGACTCACCGATCTTGCGGGTGATCGTATAACCGGCAATCGCGGGGGGCGCCTCCTCGAGGGCGCTGTTCGGCGGCTCCTCGGGGCGATCGACGGACACGGGCCGGACAGCCTCGGCGAGCTCCGCCAGGCGCTGCTCGACGCGCTGCTCCATGCGCCGCAGCGCCAGACGCATGGCGGTTCTCAGCCGCTCCGGGGTCAGCAGGCGCTTGGGAACATAATCGGCGGCTCCGAGCTGCAGCGCGCGCACCGCGGTGAGCTCGTTGCCGTCCTCGGCGAGCGCGATCACGGCGGCGGTCACGCGCCTCGCCCGCAGGAGACGCAGCAGCGGCAATCCCTGCGCCTCCAGATCCTCCGGGCTCGAGCCGAAGGACGCCGAAAGCAGGAGCACGTCGCACTCGTGACCCGCGGTGTTCGCGGTCCAGTGCTCGAATTCCTCCGGGGTCAGGGTGCTGACGGCGGCCTCGGGGCAGAGCACGCCGAGGTGCAGCCGTAGCCATTCGCGATAGGTCGAATCGCGTTCCACGACCAGCACGCGCGCCGGTGAGCTTGTTCGCTTCGTCTCCACCCCGCCACCCGCAGGGCGCGCGCCAGATCCCGGCGGGCGCCACCGATTCCTGCGGGCACCTTGAACCAGCGGACAAGCGTTGTCGCGAGCTTCGGGGCCGTTTTGTGAAGCCCGTCAAGCGGATGCGCGAGGGTGTGATCCCCGTCAATCCCGCGGTAGCAGGAAGCGTGTCCCCTGGTAGGAGAGCTCAACCCCGTCGGGGCGGATCGCGAGCACCCGCACCCCGTCGGGCAGCGAATCGCCCTCCTGGAGCTTTTGCATGTTGATCATGACGTAGCGCTTTTGCGGGTTCGTCGCGTAGACGTGCAGATCCAGGTGCAGCTGCGGCAGCGTGGCTCCCGGGGCGGAGGCGAGCTGCTTGTACAGCGGCAGCACCGGACCGTTGCCCTCGGCGGCCGGCGCCTGATCACCGGAGGAGCCCGGGCTCGATCCTCCTGCGGCCATCCATACTTTCCCGCCGCCCCCCGGGGCGGCCGATGGGGGCGCCGACGCGACCCCCGCCGGAGGCGGGGAGAGCGGCGCGGCGGGCGCCCCGGACGCGGCCGGCGCGCTCATCGCGGCGGCAGCGGGCGTCGGCGTTGCAGGGGATTGCCCTGCGCTCGCGGCAGCCTGCGGGGCCGCGGTGGCCACCGAGCTCGCCGGCGCGCTCCGCCTCGGCGCCGCGGTGGCGCTCGCGCCCGCGGCCGGGCGAGAAGATGCGGCGAGCGCGGCCGGTTTCGCCCGATGCGGCGGATGCCGCAGCAGCATCCAGCCCACCAGGACCAGGTTGATCCCGAGCAGCACGGCGATCGCCACCGCCCAGACGGGAAGCCTGCGCCGCGGCGGAGCGACCTTCACCTCGAACAGCGAGGGCCCGGACTGCCGTTGCCGGTCGGTCTCGGATTTCTTCAGCGCATCGAGAATGAATGACATGACTCTCGCACCTACCGCGGCGGATCGGCTGCTGTCAGAAGCGGAGTTCCCGGACTCGCCAGCGCTCCGGCAAGCGCCACCTGGGTCCTCAGGCCCGCGATGCCGTCGACCACCAGGCGGTGGCTCCGCTGGAAGTCGCGCACCATGCGCGTGAGGCTCGCGTCATAGACATCGCCGCTCGTCGAGTCGGGCACGGGCTGGCCTTCGAGCTTCGCGAGCGTCACGCGCAGCCACCGGACCGCCGGCCCGCGCATGCCTTGCTGCAGAGTCTGCACCGGGTCGGCACCGGGACGCCACAGAACGACGTAATCGCCCATCCAATATTGCGACAGCTGGCCGAAACCGACCGTGCGCACGCCGCCGCCGAACTCGAGCTGCGCGTTTCTCGCGCCGAGGTGGGCCAACACCACCTCGTGCGTCCCCCCGGCGGCATCGGTCAGCACGAGGATCGCCGGCCGGTTGTAGACCCGCAGCTCCCCGAGGGAGCCGCGCTCGGTCAGACACTCGAGGCCCTGCCGCGCGGCCTGGGCGCAGGGATCGGTGTTGTTGGCCGCGTAATGGATGCCCCAGAGACTGAAGAGCCGCGCGAAGGCCGCATCCGTCGTCGTGTCGGCGGAGTACTTCGCGAGCAGCGCGGCGAGGGTCACGGGATCGCCGGCGGCCGCGGGGGGCGCGGCCGCGGGCGGCGCGGCGTCGGGCGCGGCAGCGGGCGTGGCAGC
>JAKAZP010000250.1 GCA_021815905.1 Pseudomonadota bacterium
ATCGCACATCGACGTGCTTCAGGTTGTGTTGGGAGACGCCCCGCAGCTCCAGCCAGCGGTTCGAGCGCGCCTCGGCCACCACTTCGCTCGCCGGCGCGGCGGCAGCGGCCGTGCGCGGGCCCTCCGGGCCCGTCCGGACCGCTCCCACGGTCCGGCGGCCGCTCAGGTACTCGCCGGTGAGCGAGCGGGCGCTGCGGCGAATCTCGCGTGGCGTGCCGAAGAAGACGATCTCGCCCCCATGTTCGCCCGCCCCCGGCCCGAGGTCGAGGATGCGGTCGGCTTCGAGCATGATCTGCGGATCGTGCTCGACCACGAGCAGCGAGTTGCCGGCATCGCGCAGCCGTTTCATGACCGTGATCACCCGCTGCATGTCGCGCGGGTGCAATCCTATGGAGGGCTCATCGAGCACGAACAGCGTGTTGACGAGCGAAGTGCCGAGCGCCGTGGTGAGATTGATCCGCTGCACCTCGCCACCGGAGAGCGTGCGCGACTGCCGGTCGAGCGTGAGGTAGCCGAGTCCCACGTCGGCGAGATAGGCGAAGCGGGCGCGGATCTGTCCGAGCAGCAGATCGGCCGCCTCATCGAGCGGCCGAGGCAGTGTCAGATGCTCGAAGAACTCGCGCGCCCGCGCCACCGGCAGCAGCATCAGGTCGTGCACCGACAGGCCCGGGAGCGTGCGCAGCGTGTCCTCGCTCCAGCTCACTCCGCGGGGGCGGAACCGCTCGTCCGCGCTGAGGACCGCATCGGCGTGCTCCCGGCCCCCGAGGCGCCACAACAGCCCCTGGATCTTCAGGCGCGCGCCGCCGCAGGTCTCGCACGGTGTGTAGGCCCGGTAGCGCGACAGCAGCACCCGCACGTGCATTTTGTAGGATCGGGTCTCGAGCCAGGCGAAGAAGCGCCGGGCGCCGTACCAGACCCCCCGGCTCCAGTCCCCCTCGCCCTCGATCACCCAGCGGCGCTGCTCCGCGGAGAGCTCGCGCCAGGGTGTATCGACCGGGATGCCTCGCTTGCGGGCGAACTTCTCCATGTCCTGCTGGCACTCGGCGTAGGAGCGGGTCTGCCACGGTTTGATGGCTCCACCGCGCAGCGACTTGCCGTCATCGGGCACGACCAGCCCGTAGTCGATGCCGATGACGCGGCCGAAGCCGCGGCAGGTCTCGCAGGCGCCGATCGGCGAGTTGAAGGAGAAGAGGCTGGGGGTCGGGTCCTGGTACGACAGGTCGCACTCGGCGCAGTGCAGGGCGCTCGAGTAGCGCCAGATGGCCTGTGTCTGGGGCGGATCGCTGTCATCGACGAGGTGGATGTTGAGACGTCCGCGGCCGACACGCAGGGCGGCCTCGAGGGATTCGAGGATGCGGCCGCGCTCGGTGCGGCCTGCGCGGAAGCGGTCCTGTACGACTTCCAGCGTCGTCTTCGCCGCGGTGCGCGTCTTGCCACGGGCCGCGCGCCCCCGTTTGCCGGCTGGGGCGGGCGCCGCGCTCGCGGCGCTTGCGATCGCGGACGGCTCGAGGAATCGGGTGTAGCCCTGCTTCTCGAGCAGGGCGCGGACCTCGCTCTCCTCGAAATTCTGCGGCACGGCCACGGGGAAGGTGAGCAGGAGCCGCGGATCGCCCGTGGCCGCGGTGCGCTCCATGAGATCGGCGTGAATGCTCGCCGCGGTGTCGCGGCGCACCGGCCGGCCGCAGTTCTGACAATGCAGGGACGCCGCCCGGGCGAACAGCAGCTTCAGATGATCGTTGAGTTCGGTCATCGTGCCCACGGTCGAGCGCGAGGTGCGCACCGGGTTGGTCTGGTCGATGGCGATGGCCGGCGGGATGCCGGCGATGCCATCGACCTGCGGCTTGTCCATGCGATCGAGGAACTGGCGCGCATAGGGCGAGAAGGTCTCGACATAACGCCGTTGTCCCTCTGCGTACAGCGTGTCGAACACCAGCGAGGACTTCCCGGAGCCGGAGACCCCGGTGACCACGATCAGCTCGTTGAGCGGGAAGTCGATGTCGAGGTTCTTGAGGTTGTTCTGGCGCGCGCCCCGCACCCGGATGGGGTCCGGTGCGGAGGTGTTGGCGCGGCGAGGGGCACGTCGGGCGTCGGTCATTCCTACACCAAGGGCAGTCTCGAAGGGGAGGGTTGGGAGCGCAGCGTGCGCAACGCCTGCGATTTTACCGGAACGCGCCCGTGAGGGGCCAACCGCCCTCGTCCAGCAAGGGCGGCGGCGAAATACTGTATGGCCGTGTCGTCTCTTCGGTACGATAGCCTCCCGTGGACAGTCATCGCCTGCAGCCGCATCCCCGGACCCCGGGTGAGTTCGTGCACGGGATCGAGGCCGGGGTGGCCCTCGAGCCCGGTGCGCTGCATTTTCGCTATCGCCTGGACTGCGATCCGCGACGGATCCGTCTGCCGACCGCGAGCGCCGCTGGGCGGACCGACGGTCTGTGGCGGCACACCTGCTTCGAGGCCTTCGTGCGCATCGAGGATGCACCGCAGTACCTCGAGCTGAATTTCGCCCCGTCCGGGCAATGGGCCGCGTACCGTTTCGAGGGGTATCGCGACGGCATGCGGCCGCTCGAGCTCGAGCCGCCCCGGATCCGCGTGCACGGTGAGGGAGCGCCTGCGCCCGAGGGGACTCGCTCCGGCCCGCTCGAGCTCGAAGCGCGGGTGCGCCTGCCCCAGTTCGCCGGGACAGCGGGGCGAAGGCTGCATCTGGGCCTGTGCGCGGTGGTGGAGGATGATGCCGGCGGACTGTCATACTGGGCGCTGCGGCACGCGCCGGGCCGGCCGGACTTCCATCATCCGCAGGCCTTTGCGCTCGAGCTGCCCGTCCCCGAAACCTCCTCGAATCCCGCCGCGCACCGCCCATAGTGTCATGAAGTTCGGTATCGATCGCCTCCTCACCCAACCGTCGCTGCGCAAGCCGCTCGCGGGACGACGCGTGGGGTTGCTCGCCCACCCGGCCTCCCTCACCCGCGATCTCACGCACAGCCTCGATGCCCTGGCGGCGCTCGGCACGCTGGAGCTGACCTGCGCCTTCGGGCCGCAGCACGGGCTGCGCGGCGACAAGCAGGACAACATGGTCGAGTCGGCCGACTTCACCGATCCGGTGCACGGCATCCCGGTGTTCAGCCTGTATGGCGAGGTGCGGCGTCCGACCGCGGCGATGATGGATGGCTTCGATGTGCTGCTCGTCGACCTTCAGGACGTGGGCTGCCGGGTCTACACATTCGTGACGACCCTGCGCTATGTCCTCGAGGAAGCGGCCCGGCATCGCAAGAGTGTGTGGGTGCTCGATCGGCCCAATCCCATCGGCCGGCCCGTCGAGGGCTTGAGGCTCCTCCCCGGTTGGGAGAGCTTCGTCGGTGCCGGTCCGATGCCGATGCGTCACGGGCTGACGCTCGGGGAGCTCGCGCGCTGGTTCGTGACGACGCTCAACCTGGATGTCGACTGTCAGGTCATCTCCATGGAGGGCTGGAACCCCTACGCCCCGCCGGGACACGGCTGGCCGCTCGGCTCGCGCACCTGGGTGAACCCCAGCCCCAACGCGCCCAACCTCTGGATGACGCGCTGCTATCCGGGCACCGTGATGCTCGAGGGCACGACCCTCTCGGAGGGCCGCGGCACGACCCGGCCGCTCGAGTTGTTCGGCGCGCCGGATCTCGATGCGCAGGAGTGGCTCGCCGCCATGCAGTTGCTCTCGGCGCAGTGGCTGCGCGGCTGCCGCCCGCGGACGTGCTGGTTCGAGCCGACTTTCCACAAGCACGCGGGCCTGCTCTGCGCCGGTGTCCAGGTGCATGTGGAGGACCCGCTCTACTATCAGCACGAGGCCTTCCGCCCCTGGCGCCTGCTGGCGCTCGCGTTCAAGGCGCTCAGGCGGTTGCGGCCGGACTATCCGCTCTGGCGGGATTTCCCGTACGAGTACGAGCGCGACCGGCTGGCGATCGACCTCATCAACGGCGGGGAGCTGCTGCGGCGCTGGGTGGATGACCCTGCGGCCACGAGCGGTGATCTCGATAAGCTCGCCGGCGCCGACGAGGCGTCCTGGCAGGCCGAGCGGCAGCCGTTTCTGATATACTGATCCACCCCGTTCGGCCGGCGGCCGGGTCTCGGTCCGCGCCGGGCCACCGCAGAGTCCTCGCTTCGTGCAACCCGCCCGCGACATCACCCGCTACCGCAAACACTGGGCGGAGCGCTTCGGCGCCGCCCCGTTCCTGCCCATGTCCCGGGCCGAGATGCTCGATCTCGGCTGGGACAGCTGCGACATCATCCTGGTCAGCGGCGATGCCTACGTCGATTTGCCCAGTTTCGGCATGGCCATCATCGGGCGCGTGCTCGAGGGGCAGGGGTTCCGGGTGGGCATCATCGCGCAGCCCGACTGGCACAGCGCGGATGCCTTCGCGGCCCTGGGACGACCGAACCTCTTCTTCGGCATCACCGCCGGCAACATGGACTCCATGGTCAATCGCTACACGGCCGACCGCCGGCTGCGCAGCGATGACGCGTATACGCCGGATGGCGCCGGTGGCAGGCGGCCGGATCGCTCGGTGATCGTGTACGCGCAACGCGTGCGGGAGGCCTTCAAGGACGTTCCCATCATCGTGGGCGGCATCGAGGCTTCACTGCGCCGCATCGCACAC
>JAKAZP010000251.1 GCA_021815905.1 Pseudomonadota bacterium
GGCACGCGCATGCACGCGACCTACTACCGCCCGGGCGGGGTCTACCGCGATCTGCCGGAGTCGATGCCGAAGTACCAGCCGTCGAAGTGGCGCTCGCCGAAGGAAGTCGAGCGCCTGAACGAGGCGCGCTCGGGCTCGATGCTCGATTTCATCGAGGCGTTCGCCCGGCGATTCCCGGCCTCGGTCGAGGACTACGAGACGCTGCTCACCGACAACCGGATCTGGAAGCAGCGCACCGTCAATATCGGCGTGGTGACGCCCGAGCGGGCGCTGCAGCTCGGATTCTCGGGCCCGATGCTGCGCGGCTCCGGTCACGTGTGGGATCTGCGCAAGAAGCAGCCGTACGAGGTCTACGATCGCATGGATTTCGACATCCCCGTCGGCGTCAACGGGGACTGCTACGACCGCTACCTCGTGCGCATCGAGGAGATGCGCCAGTCGACCCGCATCATCCTGCAGTGCATCGGGTGGCTGCGCGCGAATGCCGGGCCGGTCATGATCGATGACCGCAAGGTGAGCCCGCCGCGGCGCGAGCACATGAAGGGCGACATGGAATCGCTCATCCATCACTTCAAGCTCTTCACGGAGGGCTACGAGGTGCCCGCGGGCGAGACCTACGCCGCGGTGGAGGCGCCGAAGGGGGAGTTCGGGATCTATCTCGTCTCCGACGGCGCCAACAAGCCGTACCGCCTCAAGTGCCGCGCGCCGGGCTTCGCGCACCTCGCCGCGCTCGAGGAGATGGTCCGCGGCCACATGCTCGCGGACGTGGTCGCGGTGATCGGCTCGCAGGACATCGTCTTCGGGGAAGTCGACCGTTGAGCACCGATACTCCCAATCAGGCCGCGGGCGCCGCCCGCGCCGACGGCCCGGCGAAGCTGCTCTCCGAGCACACCCGCCGCGAGATCGATCGCTGGGTCGCGAAGTTTCCGCCCGGCAGGCAGCGCTCGGCGTGCATCTCGGCGCTGCGCGCGGCGCAGGAGCAGAACGAGGGCTACCTCACCCGGGAGCTCATGGACGCCGTCGCGGCTTATCTCGGGCTGCCGCCGATCCAGGTCTACGAGGTGGCGAGCTTCTACTCGATGCTCGAGACCCATCCGTGCGGCCGCCATCACGTGAGCATCTGCACCAACATCTCCTGCATGCTGAACGGCGCGGACGCGCTGGTCGCGCACGCCGAGCGCAAGCTCGGCATCAAGCTCGACGAGAGCACCCCGGACGGGCGGATCTTCCTCAAGCGCGAGGAGGAGTGCCTCGCGGCCTGCACCGGTGCGCCGATGATGATGGTCGATCACGTCTTTCACGAGCAGCTCACTCCCGAGCGGCTCGAGCAGATTCTCGACGAGCTGAAATAGCGCCATGGCCGTGAGCCCCGACAAGATGAATCTCGTGGTGTTCGAGCCGCTCGCGCTCGAGCGTCCCTGGACGCTCGAGACCTACCGCAAGATCGGCGGCTACCAGGTGTGGGAGCGGATTCTCGCGGACAAGCCGCCGCGCGAGCAGATCATCGACGCGGTGAAGGCCTCGGGGCTGCGCGGACGCGGCGGCGCCGGATTCCCGACCGGCACGAAGTGGAGCTTCATGCCGCGCAATTCGCCGGTGCAGAAGTACCTGGTCTGCAACTCCGACGAGAGCGAGCCCGGCACCTGTCACGACCGCGACATCCTGCGCTTCAACCCGCACGCCCTCATCGAGGGGCTCGCGATCGGCGGCTACGCGACGAACACGACGGTCGCCTACAACTACATCCGCGGCGAGTTCCTCGGCGAGCCGATTCCGCGCTTCGAGGCGGCGCTCGAGGAGGCCTACGCCGCGGGGCTGCTCGGCGGCAACATCCGCGGCAGCGGCGTCGATTTCGACATCCACACCTACGTCGGCGCCGGAGCCTACATCTGCGGCGAGGAGACGGCGCTCCTCGACTCCCTCGAGGGCAAGCCGGGCAAGCCGCGCTTCAAGCCGCCGTTCCCGGCCAACTTCGGCCTCTACGGTCAGCCGACGACCATCAACAACACGCAGAGCTTCGCCTCGGTGCCGACCATCCTGCGCAAGGGCGCGCCATGGTTCGCCGCGCTCGGGCCGCCGAACTCGGGCGGCACGGTGATCTTTTCCGTCTCCGGCCACGTGGCCAAGGCCGGCAACTTCGAGCTGCCGCTCGGGGTCCCGTTCAAGGATCTGCTCGAGCTCGCGGGGGGCGTGCGCGGCGGCCGGCGCCTGAAGGCGGTGATCCCCGGGGGCTCCTCCGTGCCGGTGGTGCCGGGCGAGGTGATGCTCAAGACCAACATGGATTACGACTCGCTGCGGGCCGCGGGCTCCGCCGTCGGGTCCGCCGCGGTCATCGTCATGGACGAGACCACGTGCATGGTGCGGGTGCTCGAGCGCATCTCGCGCTTCTACATGTCGGAGTCGTGCGGACAGTGCACGCCCTGCCGCGAGGGCACCGGCTGGATGAACCGGCTGCTGAAGCGCGTGCTCGCCGGCCAGGCCCGGCGCGAGGAGCTCGACCTGCTGGTCGATGTCGCCAATCGCATCGAAGGACACACCATCTGCGCCCTGGGCGATGCGGCCGCGTGGCCGGTGCAGAGCTTCCTCAAGCACTACCGGCACGAGTTCGAGTACATGATCGAGCACGGTGGCCGCAGCATCGTCGAGGAGCAACTCGGAGCGCGGGCCGCATAACATGGCTGAAGAGTTCGTCAACGTCGAGATCAACGGCAAGCCCGTCAAGGCGCGCAAGGGCGAGATGATCATCCGCGTCACGGACGCGAATGGGGTCTATGTCCCGCGCTTCTGCTATCACGACAAGCTGTCCGTGGCGGCGAATTGCCGCATGTGCCTGGTCGAGGTGGAGAAGGCGCCGAAGCCGATGCCCGCCTGCGCGACGCCGGTCGCCGAGGGCATGAAGATCTTCACCGACTCGCCGCGGGCGATCGGCGCGCAGCGCGCCACCATGGAGTTCCTCCTCATCAACCACCCGCTCGACTGCCCGATCTGCGACCAGGGCGGGGAGTGCGAGCTGCAGGACCTCGCGGTCGGCTTCGGCCGCGACGTCTCGCGCTTCAGCGAGCGCAAGCGCTCGGTGCTCGATGAGAACCTGGGGCCGCTCATCGCGACCGACATGACCCGCTGCATTCACTGCACCCGCTGCATCCGCTTCACCGAGGAGATCGCCGGCATCCAGGAGCTCGGCATGATCGGGCGCGGCGAGCAGATGAAGGTGCGCACCTACATCGAGAGCACGGTGCATCACGAGCTCTCGGGCAACGTCATCGACCTGTGTCCGGTCGGGGCTCTCGTTTCCAAGCCCTATCGCTTCAGCGCGCGTGCCTGGGAGATGGCCTCGGTCCCGCTCATCGCGCCGCACGACGGCACGGGCACCAATCTCTTCGGGCACGTGCTGCGCGGGCGCCTGATGCGCGTCGTGTCGCGCGAGAACGAAGCCATCAACGAGACCTGGATCGCCGATCGCGACCGCTTCAGCTACGAGGGCGTCTACAGTCCCGACCGGCTCGAGCACCCGATGATCCGCAGCGGGGCCGGCTGGGTCGAGACCGACTGGGAGACCGCGCTCGGGAAGGCCGCCGAAGGGCTGCGCGCCGCCGCACCCGAGCTCGGCGTCCTGGCGAGCCCCTCGGGAACGCTCGAGGAGCTGTACCTCGCCGGCCGCATCGCCCGGGGTCTCGGCAGCGGCAACATCGACTGCCGGCTGCGTCAGCGCGATTTCCGCGATCAGCAGGCCGACCCGCTCTTTCCCGGCCTCGGGATGCGGATCGCCGACATCGACTCGCTCCAGGGCCTGCTCGTCATCGGCTCGAATCTGCGCCGCGAGCTGCCGCTGCTCGCGCATCGGGTGCGCAAGGCGGCCCGGCGCGGGGCCCGCGTGGCGTTCGTCAACCCGGCCACCTTCAGCTATCACTTTCCGGTCGCGGCGTATCTCGAGTCGGCGCCGGCCTCGCAGGCCGCCGATCTGGCGGCGATCCTGCGCGCGCTCGAGGAAGCCTCCGGCGCGGCGGTGCCCGAGCATCTGCGGGCGGTCGTCGGCCAGGCGCAGGTCGCGGATGCGCACCGCGCCGTGGCCGCCGCGCTCGCCTCGGGCGAGCGCCGCGCGGTGTGGCTCGGCGCGCTCGCGCTGCGCCATCCGCGATTCGCGGACTTGAGGGCGCTCGCGGCCGCGATCGCCTCGGCGAGCGGGGCCACCCTCGGCGTGCTCGCCGAAGGCGCGAATGCGGCCGGTGCCTGCCTCGCGGGCGCGGTGCCGCATCGCGAGGCCGGAGGCAAGGCGGCGAAGGCCGCGGGACTCACGGCGGCCGACATGCTCGGCCGGCCGCTCAAGGGCTACCTGTTGCTCGGCGGCGTCGAGCCCTGGGTCGATGCGCCGGAGGGCGCCGCGCACGCGCTCGGGCAGGCGCAGCACGTCGTGGCGGTCACGCCGTTCGCGAGCGAGACGCTGCGCCGCGCGGCGCACGTGCTCCTGCCCATGGGGACGTTCGCCGAGACCTCGGGCACGTACGTCAACCTCGAGGGGCTCTGGCAGAGCCAGACCGGCGCGGCGCTCCCGGTCGGGGAGTCGCGTCCGGGATGGAAGATCCTGCGCGTGCTCGGCAACCTGCTTGCGCTGCGGGGATTCGACTAC
>JAKAZP010000252.1 GCA_021815905.1 Pseudomonadota bacterium
TTCCGACGGTGCCGTAACGCCCGCGCACGCGCTCGCCTACGACCACGTCACCGGCTTCGGACTCATCATGCCGCATCGGCCGCTCGCGGCGGTGCCGCTCGAGCGCGCGACCGGCGCCGGTCCCGCGGTCGGCGATCCGGTCATCGTGGTCGGCTATGGCGGTCTCGCCCACACCCTCGCCGCCCGCGTCATCGCCCGGCGCGAATTCGCCGGATATTGGGAGTACCTGCTCGAGGAGGCCATCTTCACCGCTCCGGCGCACCCGCAGTGGGGCGGCGCCGCCCTCCTCGGTGAGCGCGGCCAGCTGCTCGGCATCGGGTCGCTGTTGCTCGAGGACACGGTCGAGGGGCGTTCGCTGGAAACCAACATGTTCGTCCCGGTGGAGCTCCTCGAGCCCATTCTCACGGACATGATCCGTTACGGCCGGCCACGGCGCGCGGCTCGCCCCTGGCTCGGCATCTACATGGGTACCTCGCAGGGACGGCTGGTCGTCGGCGGCCTCTCGCCGACGGGACCCGCGTACGAAGCCGGCATGCGCCCCGGGGATATCGTGCTGGAGATCTGCGGACACCCGGTGAGCGAGCTCGGGGACATGTTCCGGGGAATCTGGGGGGCCGGCAGCGCTGGAGCCGAGGTTCCGGTCACCATACGGCGCGGGGATGAGACGCGCCTGGTGCGCGTGCGCTCCGCCGACCGCGACGACTATCTGAGAAAGCCGGCGCGACACTGAGCCGCTAGCGCTCCCCGAGCGGGCTCGCGAGCGGAGGCGCCGCCGAGGCGCGCACGATGAGCTCGTGGGGCACGAGCTGATCCACCGCCGCCCCGGCCATACCGTCCCGGCGCCTGCGGATCTCGCGGATGAGAAGGTCGAGCGCGATCGCCGCCATGCGCGCGATCGGCTGGCGCACGGTGGTGAGCTCCGGCCACACGGTGGTCGCGATCGCCGAGTCGTCGAAGCCGACGACCGATACGTCCCGCGGCACCTCCAGAGCACGGCGATGCGATGCGGACACCGCAGCGGCGGCCATGTCATCGTTGCTCGCGAAGATCGCGGTCGGGCGCGGCACGGCCGCGAGCAGCCTGTCGGCCGCCTCGAGCCCGGAGCGGTAGCTGAAGAAGCCCTGCGCGACCGCCGGCGGCTGCGGCGGGCGCCCGGCCTCGCGCAGCGCCGCCTCGAATCCGAGCCAGCGCTGCGCGCTCGCCGTCTGATTGGGATCACCCTTGATGAACCCGATGCGCCGATGCCCGAGCGCGAGCAGGTAACGGGTCATCTCGTAGGCGGCCCTGAAGTCGTCGATCCGCACGCACGAGGCGTCCGTCCGCTGCCGCCCGGTGGCGACCGCCACCGCCGGGATGGCGGCCTGCTCGAGCTCGGCGAGGATGGCGCGCGACTCGCATACGGGCGGTGGCAGGATGACGCCGGCGACCGCCCCCTCGATCAGGCGTCGCACGGCCGCCCGTTCCGCGGGCGGGGAAGCCCCTTGGCACTTCTCGAGGATGAGCTGAGCGCTCTTGCGACCGCTCTCATCCACGGCCCCGAGGAGGAATTCGCTGAGGTACGCCGCGCTCGGATTGGCATGCAACAGCCCGATCCGCAGGCTCCGTGCCCCGGCGAGGCTCCGGGCGGCCGGATTCGGCGCGTAGCGCAGCTCCCTCACCGCGGCGAGCACGGCGGCGCGAGTCGCCTCGCGCACGTTGCGCTCGCCGTTGACCACCCGCGACACCGTCATGGGCGAGACGCCCGCCCTGCGAGCCACATCGTGGACGGTGGCGCCGCGTCGGTGACGACGGACGGTGTTACCTGAGGGCGCGCGCCCTGAAGCCATGACGCTCGAGTTCTGACGCGGCCCGCGGATGGCCCGTTGGCGGGAATTCTAGCGGAGCTTGCGCACGGCGGCGATCGCGCCGCGCTCGCGCACTTATCGTCATCGCGAGCTGCGGAATGAGCCGGCGCGGACACGACCGCGGGCGATCCAACACCGGGGCCGCGCGGCCGCGGCCGCAGCTCATCCGCGAGCGCCGCGGGCAAAGGGCAGAGGCGGCAAGAATCGCGGACGGAGAGCCGGCCCGCGGCCGGCGTACCCGCTCGCCCGTCGGGGGATCAGCCGGTGGGCTGAGAGGGAAAGTGCTTGAAAATCTCGCTCACGGCCTGGTCGATGGCCCGGCCGGGATGCTCGACGATGCGGCTGGTGAGATCCTCGAATGCCGTCCCGCTCCAGACCACGGTGCGGTTCGCGCGATCGATGAGGTCGATCGTGAGCCGGCCGGTGGTCACGGTGCGGACGTCGTTGTAATAACCGCCGAAACCGCAGGGTCCCATGCCCATGCCCCAGCCCCAGCCCCAGCCCCATCCCCAGCCGCATTCGGAAAACGCCGGCCCCGCCCCGCCCTGGACCCGATCATGGGTGGCGGCGCGGAAGTTCACCAGCAGATCGGGGCGCTCTCCCCCGCTCGCCGGCCGATAGCCCCGGGCCTGCAGCGCGCGCCCGACGTCGAGCTCGAGCCGCTGGGTGGTGAGGGATTTGAATTTGCCGTGGTCGGTCCCCGGATGGGGAACGAACGCATAAGTGTGAAAGCTGCCGAGGCTCACCTGCTCGGCGGTGCGGGTGCGCACCACCGGCGCCGTGGCACATGCGGCCACCATTACCGCGACGGCGCCCACCGCGGCGCCGCGCGCCCATCTGACCGGCGCATCAACGGACATCGAGCACCTCAGTCCTCTCTCGCCACCGTAATAAGACCCCTTCAACGCTCCTGAGTTCACGCGGTTGACCGGGTGCTCGCGCGCCGCCGACGGCCAAGGCGCGCGGATACACTCTAGTACACTGGCGGCGCCGCCACCACCTGCCGAAGGATGATCTTGCCGTCTTTGCCGCGCGATCTGGCGCTCTGTCTCACTCTCGCCGCCGCGGCCGTCCTCCCGGGGCGCCCGGCGGCGGCGCAGCAGCCGCCGGCGATCGGCTCACCCGCGGAACCTGGCGGCATTCCCACGATCGGCCCACGCACGTCGCTCCTCGTCGTCTCGCCACATCCCGACGATGAGACGCTCTGCTGCGCGGGGGTGATCCGGCGGGTCATCGAGGCCGGGGGGCGCGCCAGCATCGTGTGGCTGACCAGCGGCGACGGCTCGGAGCTCGACCAGCTCGTGATCGAGAAGTCGGTGCGCCGCTCGCCGTGGCGCATGCGCGACCTGGCGCGCCGGCGCATGGCCGAGGCGCGGTCCGCGGCCGCCGTGCTCGGGGTGCCGCCGTTGCGGCAATTCTTCCTCGGCTACCCCGACGGCGGACTGATCCAGTTGCTCACCGATCACTACGTGACGCCCTACGTCTCGAGATTCACCGGCGCCGCGAGCGTGCCGTACTCGGCCGCCCTTTTTCCCGGCCATCCTTACACCGGCGAAAGCCTGGAGCGGGATTTCGAATCCGTGGTGCGGCGCGTGCGGCCGACGCTCGTGTTGGCTCCGAGCCCCCTCGATCAGCACCCCGACCATCGAGCCGCGGGTATCCTCACCCTGCAGGTCATGAGCCGACGCCACGAGCTCGCGCGAGTACGCTACTGGATCGTGCATGGCGGGCTCGACTGGCCGCGACCGCGCGGACTGCACCCGCGACTGCCGCTCGCGCCGCCCCCACGCGGCCGCGGACTCGACCTGGTCCCCTTTGCGCTCGATGCGGCGGAAGAGGCGGACAAGCTGGCCGCGATCCGTAAATACCGTACGCAGCTCGAAGTGATCGGCGGGTTCCTGTTCTCGTTCGTGCGCACGACCGAGCTCTACTCTTCGACACCCATGCCGGACCCGACCGGCATCGCGCATCGAGCGCCGCGTGCGCGGCGGCATTCCCCGGGCCCCTGAGCGCGATCAGTGCCCCCGCGGCCGCCAGCGATCGAGCACCCGATCGAGCGCCCCGGCGATGCTCTCGCGCAGCCGGTCGAGCGCCGCGCGCCGGCGCCAGCGATGGCGATCGAGCTCCTCGGATTCCCCGCAGTCGCTCTCGAAGATACCGGCCGCGAGCCCCGCGAATGCGGGACTGTCGATCTCCTGGTTCGCCTCGAGATTCCAGCGGAAGCTCCATCGATCAAGATTGCTCGAGCCGATCGATACCCAGTCGTCGCACACCGTCATCTTTCCGTGCAGCACTCGCGGCTGGTACTCGAAGATGCGCACCCCGTTGCGAAGCAGCTTGCCGTAGAAGCGGCGCGCCGCATGGCGTACCCACGGATGATCGGTCTTGCGACCCGGCACCAGCAGCCTCACGTCCACGCCGCGCCGGGCGGCGCGGCGCAGCGCTTTGCGAAAGCGCCGCGACGGCACGAAGTAGGCGCTCATGATCCAGGCACGCCGCCGCGCCCCATCGATCCGGCGCACGACGTCGTTGGCGAGCACGGAGCGGTGATCGGCCTCGCTCAACGCCACTCGCCCGAGCGCGCCGGCGCCGTCCCCGGCGGGGGCCGGGGGTGCGGAGCTCGCCGCGGCCACATCGGGCCGGCCACCGCTGCGGCGCCAGTTGTGCGCGAACGCGCTGTGCCAATCTCCGACCACCGGTCCGCGGATCTCGACCATCAGATCGCGCCAGGCGCGCCGTCCCCGACGGCCGTCGATGAATTCATCCGCGAG
>JAKAZP010000253.1 GCA_021815905.1 Pseudomonadota bacterium
CGGATCGTGATCCGATATCCCTGGCCCGAGGAGCCGCCGCTCTCGGGCGCCGAGGGCGCGCGGGTCCGGATCGCGCGAACCCGTCTCGGCGAGAATCCGGCGCTCGCCGGTCTCAAGCACTGCAACCGCCTGGAGCAGATCCTGGCCCGCAGCGAGCCGGGCAGCGAGAACGTCGACGAGGCGCTCATGTTGAGCGCGTCGGGCAAGGTAATCTCCGGCACCATGAGCAACGTGTTCGTGGTCGACGGCCCCCGGGAGTCTCCGCGCCTGCGCACCCCCGCGGTCACCCTGTGCGGGGTGGCGGGCGTGATGCGCAGAGTCGTGCTGCGGGAAGCGGGGCGGGCCGGCATCGCGGCGGCCGAGAGCGAGCTGACGCCGGAGGAGCTCGGGGCGGCGCACGAGGTGTTCCTGACGAATGCCCGCCTGGGCGTGCTGCCCGTCGGAGCGATCGAGGGTCGCAGCCTTCCGGTCGGTCCCCTGACGCGGCGAATGCAGGTGTTGCTCGCGCCTTTGATGGAGGCGCCGGCTCATGGCTGACGCGCGCCGCGCGCGGCTCGCGGGCCTGCTCGTGGCGCTCGCTGTCGTGGCCGCGGCCGGTACCGGGTATCTCCTGCTGGCGCGCAACTATGGCGCGCCCGGACCCGCGCCGGCGGTCGTTCGCCTGCAGGTGCGGCCCGGACAGACCCTCCGCGGCGCGCTCGCGATCCTCTCGGCGCGCGGGGCGGTGAGTCACCCGCGCGCGGTCGCGCTCTATCTCAAGCTCCGTCGGCTGAATCCCCGTCTGGAGCTCGGCACGTACGACATCCCGCCGCATGCGAGCCCGGCCGAGATCATCGGGATGTTCGACGAGGGACGCGTGGTGCTCGATCAGATCACGGTGGTCGAAGGCGCCACGTTCGCCGAGTTCCGCCACGAGCTCGATGCCGACCCCGACGTCGCGCACACCCTCACCGGCAAAAGCGACGCGCAGGTGATGGCGGCGCTCGGACATCCGAATGAGAGCCCCGAGGGCCGCTTCTTTCCCGACACCTACTGGTTCTCCCCGGGAACGACCGATCTCACGCTGCTGCGGATCGCGTACCAGCGCATGTCGGCGGTGCTCACGCGGGTGTGGCGGCAGCGCCGCTCCGACCTGCCTTTCGACAGCCCCTATCAGGCGCTCATTCTCGCCTCGATGGTCGAGAAGGAAACCGGCGTCGCCGACGAGCGCGGCCGGATCGCCGGGGTGTTCGTCAACCGCCTGGTCCGGGGCATGAGGCTGCAGTCCGACCCGACCGTGATCTATGGCCTCGGCGCCCGGTACGACGGCAAGATCCACACCCGTGATCTGACCACCGACAGCCCTTTCAACACCTATACTCGCGCGGGTCTGCCGCCGACTCCGATCTGTCTGCCCGGGCTCGAATCGCTCCTGGCCGCCGTGCACCCCGACCACACTCAGGACCTCTATTTCGTCGCCACGGGCAAAGGGGGCCACCGCTTCTCGAAGACCCTCGCGCAGCACGATGCCGAGCTGCGGCGCTATCTCGAGCAGCTGCGCCGCGAGGAGCGCTCGAGCGCCCGCCGCTGTGCCGCGGGCGCGGGCGCGGCTTGCACCGGCCCCGCGGAGCACCGATGAGTCCCGGCCTGCTCCTCACGCTCGAGGGCATCGAGGGTGCGGGCAAGAGCACCGTCGCGCGTTTCATCGGGGAATGGCTCGAGCGGCGGGGCATCCGGGCGTGCCTCACCCGCGAGCCCGGGGGCACCCCGCTCGCCGAGCGCGTGCGCGCCATCGCTCTGGAGCGCGGCGACGAGCGCCTGACCCCGGCCGCCGAGACGCTGCTCATGTTCGCGGCCCGCAGCATTCATCTGACGAACCTCATCCGGCCGGCGCTCGCGCGGGGCGAATGGGTGGTGTGCGACCGGTTCACCGATGCCACCCGGGCGTATCAGGGCGCCGGACGGGGGGTCGGCGCCGGCTGGATCGAGGCGCTGGCGCGCGAGGTGCAGGGCGATCTGCAGCCCGACTGCACCCTGCTGCTCGATCTGCCGGTCGCCGTAGGGCTGACGCGGGCCCGGGCCCGCCAGGGGGTTCCGGACCGGTTCGAGTCCGAGGAGCGGGCCTTCTTCGAGCGCGTGCGGGCGGGATATCTCCATCTCGCGGCTCGCGAGCCGCGCCGCGTGCGCGTCATCGACGCCGCGCAGCCCCTCGAGACCGTCACGCGCCAGGCTGAGCGGGTGCTGGAGGAGCTCACGGCGGCGCGGCCGAAGGAGGTCTCCCCGTGATTCCCTCTTGGCTCGAGCCGCAGATCGAGCGGCTCCGGGGCGCATGGCTCAGACAGCGCATGCCCCATGCGCTGCTCATCCACGAATCCCCGGGAAGCGGCGGAGAGTGGCTCGGGGAGTGGGCGGCGCGGCTCGTCCTGTGCGAGCGCCGCGAGGCGGCGCCCTGCGGGGCCTGCGTCTCCTGCCGCCGGGCGGCGCAGGGCGCTCACCCCGACCTCACGGTCGTGCGGCCGGCGGAGGGCTCGAGCCAGATCCGGATCGAGCAGGTGCGGGAGCTCTCGGCCGAGCTCGCGCTCACCGCGCACCAGGGGGGCTACAAGGTGGGGTTCCTCACGCCGGCCGACAGCATGAATCGCTTTGCCGCCAATGCGCTGCTCAAGACCCTGGAGGAGCCTCCGCCGGCGACGCTGCTCGTGCTGGTCGTGACTCAGCCGTCCCGTCTGCCGGCGACCCTCCACAGCCGCTGTCAGCGGGTGACGGTGCCGGCGCCCTCGAGAGCCGCCTCGATCGGCTGGCTCACGGCGACGCGGGGGTCGGGAGACTGGGCGGCGGTGCTCGAGGTGCTGGGCGAGGCCCCCATGCTTGCCCAGGCAGCCGACCCCGAGGCCGTTGCGGCGCTCGCGGCGGAAGTGCGGGCGGGGCTCGAGGAGGCCCTCGCGGGCCGGGGTGATCCCGGGGCGACGGCCGAGCGCTGGGCGCGCGCGGAGGGGCCGCTGCGGCTCGCCTGCATTGAGAGATGGCTCACGGATCGCATCCGCGCCGCGCTTGGCGCGGGCTCCGAGATCGCGGAAGTGCGCGCTGGCGCGCACCCCGCCGTCCCCCGCCAGCGCGTAGACTTGCGCGGACTGTTCGCGCTCCTGGATGCGGTCCGGGAGCTGAAGTCGTCGTTCGAGGCGTCGATCAACCGGGGACTGGCGTTCGAGAGCCTGCTGAGGGGCCTCGCCGGGACCCGCTCGAATTGAGCCGCCAGGCGTGCGTGAGGACTGAGAATTGAGAGCGGGTGGGAACAAGCCGGGGCTGTTGACGCTCACCATCAAGGACAAGAGCGCGCTCTATCTCGCCTACATGCCGTTCGTGAAGAACGGCGGCCTTTTCATCCCGACCAACAGCAACTACCGGCTGGGGGACGAGGTGTTCATGCTGCTCAACCTCATGGGAGAGGACGAGAAGCTGCCGGTCGCCGGGCGGGTGATCTGGGTGACCCCGAAGGGCGCCCAGGGCAAGCGCACCGCGGGCATCGGGGTGCAGTTCAGCGAGCAGGATCACGGCCAGACGCAGAAGAAGATCGAGACCTATCTCGCCGGCGCGCTCGCCGGGGACAAGGCGACGCACACCATGTGATTGCCCTCGCCGGAGGGCGCGGCGCGGGGTTTCCGGGGATCAGGCGGAGCGGCGCAGGGCGACGCCGCTTTGGGTCAGGCCGCCGGTCAGCACGTAGGCATCGAAGCCCCGCTCCACCAGAATGTACGCGGCCGCGGAGCTGCGCCGCCCGGTGTCGCAGTAGACGACGTACGGCACCTTGCGGTCGAGCGTCGAGAGCTTCAGGCGGATGAAATAGAGCGGTATGTTGAGCGAGCCCTCGATGGAGAGATTCTGGTGCTCGCTCGGCAGGCGCACGTCGAGCCAGCGGCCCCCGTGCTCGACGATCTCCCGCGCACGCTCGTGGCTCACCCACTGCAGCAGCGGCTCGTTCATGAGCTCGCGGAAATCCTGCTTGTTGAGCCGCATCAACGCGCCATCGGTCAGCATGGAGACGGTGGCGTTGCGCTTGGCCTCGGCGATCAGCGCCTCCTCGCCGAAGGTGTCGCCGACGCCGAGCTCGGCGAGCTTGATGCCCTCCTTGTTGAGGGGCGTCTCGCGCGTCACCAGGCACCTGCCGCTCACGATGACGTAGAAGAAATCCCCCTCGTCGCCCTGCTTGATCACGACGTCGCCCGAGCGGTAGGGCACGCGCTGCATGCGCAGAAAGATCGCCTGGATGTTGGCCGGAGGGATGCGGTGGAATGCCTTGGTCTGCAGCAGCGTCGTCATCCAGTCATCGCCGTTGCCGCCATCGAGCTGCGCCTGCAGCTCCGCGACCTCGTAAGTGCCCGTCTGATCCCAGGTGATCATGACATCGAGCAGCTCGCTGTCGATCGACAGATAGCTGATCTCGTCGACCGCGCGGGCGGTGACCTGGCGGGGGAGCTGCGGGTAAAGCGGAGTGCGTGCCTCGGGGGTGCCGCCGCGGATCATGGCGATGGTCCGGTCGCCTTCCTTGATCTCGACCATCCCCGAGACCACCCAGATGGTGCGCTTCTCGCTGTCGCCTTCCTTGAACAGCGCGCGCCCCGAGG
>JAKAZP010000254.1 GCA_021815905.1 Pseudomonadota bacterium
CACCGAGCCAACCGACGTCGGGTGCGCATCGAGCGCGGCGGCGAGCGCCCCGGCCGTCATCCGGCCGTGCTCCCCGGGAAGGAGCGCGAGCTGCGCACCCCCGGTGAAGAATCCGGGCGCGCCGCACTCATCGCAGGCGATGTGCGCCTCGTGGTGGGCGAAGATCGCCCCGTATGGCGGCGTCAGCGTGGCGAGGGCGAGGGAGTTGGCCGCGGTGCCCGTCGTCACGGCGAAGGCGCGCAGCGGCCTGCCGAAGAACTCCCCGAGCGCCGCATCGAGACGCCGTGTCCAGGGGTCATCGCCGTAGGCGACCGCGAGCTCGCGGTTGGCATCGGCGATGGCCGCCAGCATCTCCGGGCAGACCGTCGCCGTGTTGTCGCTGAAGAAACGCATGATTGACCTCATTCGGCTCGCCAGCGGAACGACCACGCCCCGATCCCGAGGAAGATCAGCGTGGTCAGGGCCAGATAGATGAGATTCGGCGCGATCTGCCGCAGGCCCGCGCCATCGAGCATCACGGCCCGCGCCGCGTCGATGATCTGAGTGAGCGGCAGGACGTCGGCGGTCCATTGCACCCAGCGCGGCGAGCCATCGAGCGAGAACCAGACGCCGGACAGCAGCATCATGGGCCAGGTGAGGAGGTTGAGCAGGCCACCGACCACCTCCTCGCTCGCGAAGCGGGCGGCGATGGTGAGCCCGAGCGCGATCAGCGACAGGGAGCCGACGAGCGCGAGCAGGAGCAGGAGCGCGAGGCTGCCGGAGCTGTGGAAGTGGATGATGGCGCCGATGCCGACGTAGAGGATCGCGGTGATGACGATGATGAGGCTCAGGCGCGAGAGCACCTGCGCCGAGAGAAACTCGAACGCCGTCAGCGGGGTGGCGCGCAGGCGCTTGAGGAATCCGCTCTTGCGGTAGCGCAGGACCACGTAGCCGACGCCGAACAGGCAGCTGAACATCATGTTCATCGCGAGAATGCCGGGGAACAGCCAGTCGACGTACTTCACCGCGGCGCCCGTGACCGGCTGGCGCCTGGCGAGCGGATCGGCCGCGAGCAGCAGCTTCTCGATGATGTAGCCCTTGGGCGAGTCGGTGTTCACCCAGTAGCGGGGCGGGTCACCCGGGGCGAGCAGCAGATCGATGCGCTGATGGCTCACCTCGGTGAGCCCGAGGCGCTCGCTCGCGATGGGCACGAACTCGACATAGCGCTCGCGCAGGAAGGGATTCGAGCGCATCGCGCCCGCGGACCCGAGGAGGCCCACGTTGAACAGCGGCCGCGGCGGTCCGCCGAAGATGAAGCCCATGCCGATCACCACCGAGACGGGCAGCAGCAGCGTGAACAACATCGTGGCGCGATCGCGCACGAACTCGAGATTGCGTGCGTGCCAGACGGCGAGCAGGCGCCGGATCATGCCCGCAGCTCCTTGCCCGTGAGCTCGAGAAAGAGGTCCTCGAGGTTCGCGGGCCTGATGCGCAGGTTCCTGAGCGGCACCTGCGCCTCGATCAACGTGCGCAGCGTCGCATCGAGATCGCGCGTGGAGATCTCCACCCGGTCGGTCGCCTCGATGAGCTTCAGCGGCAGAGCGCGCGCGCTCGCGGGAAACTCCTGGCGCGGAAGCTCGAGAAGCACCTCGGCGAAATGCTCGCTGAGCAGCCGCCGCGGCGCGCCCTGGGCGATGATGCGGCCGCGGTCCATGATGGCGATCTCGTCGCAGAGCAGCTGCGCTTCCTCCATGTAGTGAGTGGTCAGGATGATGGTCTTGCGCCGCGCCTTGATCGACTCCACGAGATCCCAGAAATTGCGCCGCGCCTGCGGGTCGAGGCCGGTGGTCGGCTCATCGAGAAAGAGCACCTTAGGGTCGTTCACCAGCGCGATCGCGAGCAGCAGCCGCTGCTGCTGGCCTCCCGAGAGCTTGCGGTTGTCCCGCGAGGCGAGTTTCTCGAGAGCGCACAGCCTGAGCACCTCATCGACCTCGAGCCCGCGCGCGTACAGCCCCCGGAAGAGCGCGACGCTCTGGCGCACCGTGAGGAAGTCCTGGAGCGCGGTCTTCTGAAAGAGAATCCCGGCCTCCTCGCGAAAGCGCTCCGCGAGCGGCTCGCCGCGATAGCGCACCTCGCCCGAGCTCGGGGGCAGGATCCCCTCCATGATCTCGATCGTGGTCGTCTTGCCGGCGCCGTTCGGACCGAGGAGCCCGAAGCAGCAGCCCTCGGGCACGGCGAACGACACGCCGTCGACGGCGGTGACCGCGGGGTAGGTCTTGATGAGATCTCGGACTTCCAGTATCGGTGCGTGCACGTCCCACCCGGAGGCTTCATCGACGCGCGATCCTAGCCGATCGCGCCCGCCGTCGTCTGCCCGCGAGGGCCCGGCCGCAATCCCGCGCCCCACGCATGCGCCGCACCCCGTGCCGCGGGTATCATGGCGGGCACCGCGCGCGCTCATTCCGATCGCCGCGACGGTTCAGCGATTGCCCATATGGTAACGTCTCAGTTGCCGTTGTGGTCCGAGAAGGACGCAGCCGAAGGATGGAGCGTGCGGGAGAGCCTGCGCGCGCGCCGCCTGACGGTGCGCGTCTTTCACACGGGCCGCGTGGAAGTCGTCGTTCCGCACCGCACCTCCCCGCGCGTCATCGAGCGCTTCCTCGAGCGTCATCGACCCTGGATCGAGCGCAAGCGGGAGGAGGCGCGGCGCAAGGCCGGCCCGCCGACGCCGTTTCCGCCCTCGCGAATCGAGCTGCGGGCGTGCGAGGAGCTCTGGCGGGTTCACCTCGCCGGAGGCGCGGGACGATCGCGGGTGCTCGCCTCGCGCGAGGGGCTCGTCATCCTCGGCGGCGATGCGGGCCACCACCCGGCGGTGCGCCAGGCGCTGCACCGCTGGCTGATGGAGCGCGCCCGGCACGTGCTGTCGCCGCTTCTGCAAAGCTGCGCGCACGAGCTCGGCTTCAGCTATCAACGGGTGCTCATCCGGCGCCAGCGCACGCGCTGGGGCAGCTGCTCGACCCGCGGCACCATCAGCCTGAACTGCTGTCTGCTGTTTCAGCGGCCGCAGGTGGTGCGCTATCTCATGATCCACGAGCTCGTGCACACCCTGCACATGAACCACTCGCGCCGCTTCTGGCAGCGCGTGGCGCGACACTGTCCCGAGTACCGCAGCCTCGATCGCGAGCTGCTCGATGGCTGGCGACGGGTGCCGCCGTGGGTGTTCGGGGAGGAGGGCCCGTGAGCGGCCGGCGCCACGACCCGTCCGGGCGCGTCGACCTCGCCGGGGAGGCGATCCACTGGGACCTCGGCGCCTCGCTTTCCTACGGCGAGTATTTGAAGCTCGACAGGATCCTCGGCGCCCAGCGGCCGCTGTCCCACGAGCACGACGAGATGATGTTCATCATCGTGCATCAGACCTCCGAGCTGTGGATGCGCCTCATGCTGCACGAGCTCGCCGGCACGGTCGAGTGCGTGCGCCGCGACGTTCTCGATCCCTCCTTCAAGATGCTGACGCGCATCGCGCACGTGCAGACCCAGCTCATCTCGATCTGGGAAGTGCTCTCGACCCTCACCCCGTTCGAGTATTCCGCGTTTCGCAACCTCCTCGGACGCTCCTCGGGTTTCCAGTCCTGGCAGTATCGGCTGCTCGAGTTCCAGCTCGGCAACAAGCATCCGGACCTGATCGCGGTTCACCGGCGGGATCGGAAGGCGTACGCGGCGCTCGAGCGCGCGCTCGAGGCCCCGTCACTCTACGACGAGGCGCTGCGGCTCCTCAGCCGCCGGGGCTACGGCATCCCGGAGTCGCATCTGTCGCGCGACTTCAGCGAGCCGTATCGGGCGAGCAAGCAGGTCGCGGGCGCATGGCTCGGCGTCTATCACAATGCCGGGAAGGACTGGGATCTCTACGAGCTCGCCGAGCGCCTGGTGGACCTCGATCAGAAGTTCCAGCTCTGGCGTTTCCATCACCTGAAGACGGTGGAGCGCATCATCGGCTACAAGCCGGGCACCGGCGGCACGGGCGGGGTCTCGTATCTCGCCAAGGCGCTGGAGCTGAAGTTCTTCCCGGAGCTCTGGCAGGTCCGCACTTCGATGTAGGAGCGGCGAGTCCGCGCGGCGCTCCCGATCAGCGCCAGATGACGCGGGTGATGCCGAGCCGGCGCGCCTCGCGCCGCGCCCGCCGGGAGCCGTTGACGAGCACGCCGCGACCGGCGAGCGCGAGGTGCTCGAGGTCGCTCGCGGCGTTGCCGTAGGCGACCGTGGGCGCATCCGGAAAGCGCGCGGCGAGCTCACCGAGACAGCGCGCCTTCTCGGCCCCCCGGCGATTGGGCGTCGCGAGCGTTCCGACCAGCCGCTCGCCCGCCCAGCGCACGTGGGTGCAGATCACCTCGTGGAAGCCGAGGGCGCGCGCGAGCTCGGGCACGTACAGATCCGTGCTCGCGCTCATCAGCACGAGGCGATCGCCGGCCCGCGCGTGCGAGGCGATGGCCTCGAGCGCATCCGCGAACACGCCGCGGGCCTGCACGCGCCGCACGTACTCGCTCGTCCAGCGCATGAGGCGCGCGCGCCGGCAGCCCCCGAGGGTGAGCGCGATCCAGGCGCCCTTGAGCCGACCGC
>JAKAZP010000255.1 GCA_021815905.1 Pseudomonadota bacterium
TCTGCTTGGCGCCATCTCGGCAGGCCTCCCGCCGTGACATCACGGGAGAGGTACCGTGCTACGCTGACGCTGCCTCGACAATACGTAAAACCCCTGAGGCCTCGACAGGCTTGCAGCGGATGAGCGCGTGCCGCGCAGGGATCGAGCGGAGCGGGACAATCGAGCGGCCGGCACCGCGGCCGGCACCGGCCCGCGGGAGCTCAGCGGCTCGCGCGCTCCCGTTCAGGGGCGGGATACAGGAACCAATCGACACAACCGAACACGGTCGCGGGGTCGACGGGCGGGACGGTCTGGCGGATCTCACCGGCACCCGTGCCCTTGGGCGGCTCGGGAGTCTGCGGCGCGACGGTGCGCGTGAATCGCGGACCGCCGCCCGCCGCCGGATCCTCGGGACCGCAGACCATCGCGGAGATGATGCGGCTGACGGTCTGCGATGGGTGCGTCATGGGGAGTCCTCTCGAGGATGCAGACATCCTGGATACACCTCGGATATGACAAGCTCATGATGCCCACGGTCTCGGGCCAAAAACAAGGCCGGTTCGTGTCGGATTCCCACGACGCGCCCGCGCTCGCGCCGCGGGCAGAGGCGTTCGCGCCACACGCGCGGCCCGACCCCCTCCGGCGGATGCGCGGGCAGCCTCAACGGCGACGCTTGAGCTGCAAGCGGCCTTCCGCCACGCGGGCGTAGCTCCACTGCTTGAAACAGAGCGCCGCGAGGCTCTCGTCGATCGATGCCGCGGCGGCACGCAGCCACCGCACCGGAGTGCGGTCGCAGTACTCGAGCATCGACTTCATCGTTCTGGTGCGCATGCTCACACTCTCGCCGGAACCCATGCCATCGAAGACTCTCATCAACCCTCCTATCGGGGCAGAAGTACCTTCCGCCGCTTCCTAGGTAGTTATTCGAATCAACTATCGAGAGGCGCTTCCGGGGGCGTGTTGCCGCCATGCGACACTGCAGCGCCCACGTTTGCGGCCATGCCAGCGCTACCGCTTCGGTATGTTTCTTGCGGGAAGGCGCCGAGTCATCGAGCGGAGGCCGTGGGTCGCACATGAGAGTCAGCATTTTCGGGCTCGGATACGTCGGGGCGGTGTCGGCGGCCTGCCTCGCCGAGCGCGGTCACAGGGTGATCGGGGTCGACCCGAACCCGCAGAAGGTCGAGCTCATCAACAGCGGCCGGGCGCCCGTGGTCGAGGCGGGGCTCGGCGAGCTCACCCGCAAGGCGGTCAAGGAGCGGCGCCTGCACGCGACCACCGACCCCGAGAGCGCGGTGCTCGGCACCGACATCACCTTCATCTGCGTGCCGACGCCGAGCCAGGCGAACGGCAACCTCGACTGCCGCTTCATCGAGAAGGTCTGCGCCGAGATCGGCGCCGCGCTCGCCGCGAAGCGCGATCATCACGTCGTGGTGGTGCGCTCGACGGTGCTGCCGGGAACGCTGAAGTCCCTCGTCATACCCATCCTCGAGCGCGCGAGCGGCCGGCGCGCGGGGCAGGACTTCGGCGTCTGCCACAACCCGGAGTTCCTGCGCGAGAGCACCGCGGTGAGCGACTTCGCCAATCCGCCGAAGACCGTGATCGCCGCCACCGATCCCCAATCCGGCGACCTGCTCGCGCGGCTGTACGAAGGGCTGCCGGGCCCGATGATCCGCTGCCCGACCGAAGTGAGTGAGATGGTCAAGTACGCCGACAACGCCTGGCATGCGACCAAGATCACTTTCGCCAACGAGATCGGCAAGATCTGCAAGAGCCTCTCGATCGACAGCCACGCGGTCATGGACATCTTCTGCAGGGACTCGAAGCTCAATCTCTCGTCCTACTATCTCAAGCCCGGATTCGCCTTCGGCGGCTCGTGCCTGCCGAAAGACCTGCGCGCCCTCACCTATCAGGCGCGCAGCCGTGACGTCTCGACGCCGCTGCTGAACTCGCTCATGTTCTCGAACCGCGAGCAGGTCGAGCACGGCATCGCCATGGTGGTCGCCACCCGGCGCAAGCGCGTTGGCATCCTCGGGTTCAGCTTCAAGGCGGGCACCGACGATCTGCGCGAGAGCCCGCTGGTCGAGGTGATCGAGCGGCTCATCGGCAAGGGCTTCGACCTCAAGCTCTACGACCGCAACGTCAATCTCGCGAAGCTGACCGGCGCCAACCGCGAATACATCATGAAGAGCATTCCGCACATCTCGCGCCTCATGGTCGCCAGCATCGAGCAGGTGCTCGATCACGCCGACGTGATCGTGATCGGCAACGACGACGAGGAATTCAGCACCGTCGCGGACCGGCTCCGTCGCGACCAGCTCGTCATCGACTTCGTGCGCATGCGGCAGATCGAGGATCGTCATGCCCAGTATTCCGGCATCTGCTGGTGAGGCGGGCGGCGCCGCGCCCGGCGCGGGCCGCAAAGTCCTCATCATCGTGCAGAACCTGCCCGTGCCCTTCGACCGGCGCGTGTGGCAGGAAGCCCGCACGCTCGAGGCGCACGGTTACGAAGTCAGCATCATCTGTCCGGCGACGGCCGCGTATCCGGCGCGCGAGGAGCACATCGACGGCATCCACATCTACCGCCACCCGCTGCCGCTCGAGGCCCGCGGGGCCCTCGGCTACGCTCTCGAGTACGGCGCTTCGCTTCTCTACGAGCTCGTGCTCGCATGCAAGGTGCTGAGGCGCCACGGCTTCGACGCGATCCACGCCTGCAATCCGCCCGACAACATCTTCCTGATCGGGCTCGTCTTCAAGTGGCTCGCCGGCAAGCGCTTCCTCTTCGATCACCACGACATCAATCCGGAGCTGTACGAGGCGAAGTTCGGACGCCGCGGGCTCATGCACCGCCTGTTGCTGCTGTGCGAGCGGCTCACGTTCATGACCGCCGACGTCTCGATCGCGACCAACGAGAGCTATCGCCGGATCGCGCTCGAGCGCGGACGCATGCGGCCCGAGCGGGTGTTCGTCGTGCGCTCGGGGCCGAGTCTCGAGCGCCTGAGGGTGTTCCCGCCGACGCCGGGCCTGAGGCGCGGCCGCCGCCATCTCGTCGGCTACGTCGGAGTGATCGGCGCGCAGGAGGGAATTCCGTACCTCATCGAGGCCGCGCATCACATCGTGCACGACCTCGGGCGAACCGACGTGCACTTCGCGCTGGTCGGCGGCGGACCCGCGCTCGATGAGTCGCGGGCGCTCGCCGAGCGGCGGGGACTGTCGGAATACGTGGAGTTTCACGGACGGGTGCCGGATGGCGAGCTGCTCGCGGTGCTCAACACGGCCGATGTCTGTGTCAACTGCGACGAAGTCAATCCGATGAACGACAAGTCGACCATGAACAAGATCATGGAGTACATGGCGCTCGGCAAGCCGATCGTGCAGTTCGAGCTCACCGAAGGCCGCTTCTCCGCGCGCGAGGCCTCGCTCTACGCCCGGCCGAACGATGCGCGCGATCTCGCCGGGAAGATCGTCTCGCTCCTCGACGATCCCGCGCGCCGCGAGGCCATGGGCCGCTTCGGCCGGGAGCGCATCGAGCGCGAGCTCGCCTGGGGCTACGAGGTGCCGAAGCTGCTCGCCGCGTACGAGGAGCTGTTCCGCGCCGGCGAGCGCTCCGCGGGCGACCGACGGATCAGCGCCGGCGCAGGATCCGCAGCCTCGAGCACAGGCGGCTACTGGCGCAGACTCTCCCCGAGAAAACCGCAGTAGTCGTCGGCGTTCTCACATCGAATCCGCTCGAGGCCCAGCCGAGCGGACCGCGGGCGCCGCCCTCCAGTCCACGCTCCAGATCGAGGGCGAGTCCCGCCGGGCCCTCGAGCTCGAGGCGCGCGCCGGGGCGCGAGGCTTCGATGTGCCCGTCCGGGCACATCGCCACGCGGCACTCGGGCGCGAAGTGCCAGAAGATCTCGACCTCGTGGGAGTTGGCGCACTGCAGCTCGTCGATGACCGTGAGGGTTGCGCAGGTGGCGTCGTAGGTGAGGATTCTGCGGTGGCGCACCGGGTCGCGCAGCCGCCGATAGCCGTCGTGCCAGGCCACCAGCCGTTGCAGCGGCTCGAGACAATTGAAGTCCTCCACTTCCCCGCGGGCGTGCCGCAGCCAGAGGAAGTGACCGGCGCAAACCGCCTGGTCCTCGCCGTCGATGCGCAGGGTGTTGTGAGCCGAGGTGCCGCGGAAGTAGCGGCGCCAGAACCCTTCGGTGTGATAGGCGAACGTGCCGGGGTCGATGAGCAGCGGCGCGCCACCGACGCTCAACGTGAATGCGAGCGCATCCGCATGACCGTGAGCGGCGATCGAGAGATATCCGAGCGGTCCCGCATCCGCGATGATGCGCACTTCGCGCTCGGTCTCGAGCTGCTCGCCGAGAATGTAGTAGCCGCCCTGTGGGAACGCGCGGCGCACCGGCAGCCTCGCGTCCGAGGCGTCGATCCGCTCGAAGCGCGCCGCGGCCCCGTCCCCGAGCAGCCACCGCGTCTTGACATCGAGCGTCCGGGCCTTGGCCCGAAACTCCGGCCGCCCGAAGAGAACCGCCCCACTGGCGAGCAATGACCGATAGACCCCGTCGCGCTGCGGAGCGGGCGAGAGCCGCACGAGCACCCCCTCGTCCGC
>JAKAZP010000256.1 GCA_021815905.1 Pseudomonadota bacterium
TCCCGAGCCCGACCGCACCTGGTTCATGCTCGCCTCCTACAACATCGGTTTCGGCCACGTCGAGGATGCGCGGATCATCGCCCAGACACTCGGGAAGAACCCGGACTCCTGGGCGGCCGTCAGCAAGGTGCTGCCGCTGCTCGCCGAGCCGCGCTGGTACACGCGCGTGAAGTGCGGCTACGCGGAAGGCTGGCAGCCCGTCCAGTACGTCCAGCGGGTACGGGAATTCCTGCACCTGCTCGAATGGCAGCCGCAGGACGGCATCCTGCTCCATGCCGAGCTCACCGATCCGCAGACCGTGAGCGCCGACACCGGCGGTTGATCGCCTGCGGCGCGCACCCGGCGCGAGCGCGCCCCGCGCGCCGAGTCTCAGCCCCGGCGCTCGGCAAAGAACTCCACGAGCAGATTCGCGCACTCCTCCATCAGCACGCCGCCGAAAACGTCGACGCGGTGATTGAGGCCCGGGAGGCCGAACAGATCGATGACGCTCCCCGCGGCCCCGGCGCGCGGATCCCAGGCTCCGAACACGAGACGCCGGACCCGCGCGTGCACGATCGCCGAGGCGCACATCGGACAGGGCTCGAGAGTGACGTAGAGCGTCGCGCCCGTCAGCCTGTAGCTGCCCAGCGCGCGCCCCGCGGCCCGCAGGGCCTCGATCTCCGCGTGCGCGGTCGGATCGCTGGCGCCAATCGGACGGTTGGCGCCGCTCGCGATCACCTTCCCCTGCGCCACGATCACCGCACCGACGGGCACCTCGCCGCTCGCCCGGGCGCCCCGCGCCTGCTCGAGCGCGAGGCGCATGAAGTCCGCATCGCTCATCGGCTCGAGCCGGTCACTTTGGCGCGCAACCGACCGCTCGCGAGACGCGCCTCGATATCCTCTCCCGTGCTCACCGAGCCGGCCTCCGTGACGAGTGAGCCGTCCGCGCGCGTCACGATCGCGAACCCGCGCGCGAGCGTCGCCAGCGGGCTCGCGGTCTCGAGCGTCCGGCGCGCCAGATCCACCCGATGTCCGCGGCGTGCGAGGTACTCGCTGATGGCGCGGTCCAGTCGGCCCGTGGCCGCCTCCTGGCGGAGTTGATACTCGCGCGCGAGACGCTCGGGCGAGTGCCGCACCAGGGTCGTCAATGACTCGCTCAGGCGATGCCGCCGCGCGTGCACGACCGCACGCACGGCGCCCGCGAGCCGCTGCTCGAGATCGTCCAGCCGCTGAGCCTGATGCTCGAGGCGCATGCCGGGGTGCGCCTGCCGCAGCCGCGCCGCGGTATTCTCGAAGCGACCGGCAAGCGCGCGCAGCTCGCGCCGCATGCAGACGCCCAGGCGCTCGGCCGTGCGCCTCAGCGCTTCGAGGCACGCGTGGCGATCGGGCGCGACCAGCTCCGCAGCCCCCGAGGGCGTCGGCGCCCGGGCATCGGCCGCGAAGTCGGCGATCGTGAAATCGATCTCGTGCCCGATCCCCGTCACGACCGGGAGGACGCTCGCGCGAATGGCACGCGCCACGCGCTCGTCGTTGAATGCCCACAGATCCTCGAGCGAGCCGCCCCCGCGGGCGAGGATCAGCACGTCGCACTCGGCACGCGCGGAGGCGAGCTCGAGCGCCTCGACGATGGCGGGCGCGGCGGCCGCGCCCTGCACGGGAACCGGATAGATCAGCACGGCGGCCGGCGGGAAGCGACGCGCGAGGATATTGAGCACGTCCCGAACCGCGGCCCCCGTCGGCGAGGTGACCACCGCGATCCGATGCGGAAAGCGCGGCAGGCTTCGCTTGCGTTCATTCGCGAACAGGCCTTCGGCCGCAAGCTTCGCCTTGAGCCGCTCGAATTCCCGCTGCAGCGCGCCGAGCCCGGCCTCCTCCAGATGATCGACGATGAGCTGATACTCGCCGCGGGGCTCGTAGAGACTCACCCGCGCGCGGGCGATCACGTGCTGACCGGCCTTCGGCGTGAACCCGAGCGCCGCATTGCGCGTCTTGAACATCGCGCAGCGCACCTGCGCGTCGCGGTCCTTGAGCGAGAAGTACCAGTGACCGGAGGACGGCTGGGAAAAATTCGACAGCTCCCCCTGCACCCAGATCACCCCGAGGCCCCGCTCGAGGAGCGTGCGAACCTCGCGATTGAGCCGGGAAACCGTGTAGACGCTGCGCCCGGCGGGGGCGTCCGATTCGGGGCCGGGAAAGGAAAGCGAAGCCATCGCGGAAACCATAGCACGAGGTTTACCGCCCGGGGCTTCGAGCATAGAATTAGCCATGCGAATCCTTGAAGAAGCCCTGACCTTCGACGACGTTCTGCTCGTCCCGGCCTACTCCGAAGTGCTGCCGCGGGAGGTCGACCTCGGCACCCGCCTCACCCGCCGGATCCGACTCAATCTGCCCGTGCTTTCGGCCGCCATGGACACGGTGACGGAGGGGCGCCTAGCCATCACCATCGCCCAGGAAGGCGGCATCGGCATCATCCACAAGAGCATGAGCATCGAGGCCCAGGCGCGCGAAGTCGGCCGCGTGAAGAAATTCGAGAGCGGCATCATCAAGGACCCGATCACGGTCTCCCCCGCCACCACCATCCGCGAAGTGCTCGACCTCACCCGCTCGCGCGGCATCTCGGGCGTGCCGGTGGTGGTCGGCAAGAAGGCCGTCGGCATCGTCACCCATCGGGATCTGCGCTTCGAGACCAAGCTCGATGCGCCGGTCTCCTCGGTCATGACGCCGCAGGAGCGGCTGATCACCGTGCGCGAGACCGCCCCCAAGGAGGAAATCCTCGCGCTGCTTCACAAGCACCGCATCGAGAAGGTCCTCGTGGTCAACGGCGATCACGAGCTCGCCGGCATGATCACGGTGAAGGATTTCCAGAAGGCGACGGAGTTCCCGCGCGCCTGCAAGGACGAGGGCGGCCGGCTGCGCGTCGGTGCGGCGGTCGGCACGACGATCGATACGCTCGATCGGATCGCGGCGCTGCGCGAGGCGGGCGTCGACGTGGTGGTCGTCGACACCGCGCACGGACACTCCAAGGGCGTGATCGGTACCGTCGAGCGCATCAAGGCGAAGTGGGCGGACCAACAGGTCATCGCCGGCAACATCGCCACGGCCGAGGCCGCCCGCGCCCTGATCGCCGCCGGAGCGGACGGGGTCAAGGTGGGCATCGGCCCGGGCTCGATCTGCACGACCCGCATCGTGGCCGGTGTCGGGGTGCCGCAGATCTCCGCGGTCGCGAACGTGGCGGAGGGAATCCGGGACAGCGACGTGCCGGTGATATCCGACGGCGGCATACGCTTCTCCGGCGACATCGCGAAAGCGCTCGCGGCCGGTGCGCACGCCGTCATGATCGGCAGCCTGTTCGCCGGGACGGAGGAATCCCCGGGCGAGGTGGAGCTCTATCAGGGCGCTTCCTACAAGTCGTACCGCGGCATGGGTTCGCTCGGCGCGATGGCCGAGCGCCACGGGTCCGCGGACCGGTACTTTCAGGATGCCGCGACGGAGCTCGAGAAGCTCGTGCCCGAGGGCGTCGAGGGCCGCGTGCCCTACAAGGGCAGCGTCGTCACCATCCTGCAGCAGCTCGCCGGCGGCTTGAGGGCCGCCATGGGGTACACCGGCAGTCACGACATCACCGATCTGCGCACCCGCCCGACCTTCGTGCGCATCACGAACGCCGGCGTGCGGGAAAGTCACGTCCACGATGTCTCGATCACCAAAGAGTCACCCAACTATCGGGTGTCCTGAGCGCCGGGTACGCCGCCCGTGGTGAGCGTTCACCGATCCGCCGCGCCCTCGACGGCCAGCCAGCCTGACATCCACGCGCATCGGATTCTCATCCTCGACTTCGGCGCGCAGTACACGCAGCTCATTGCGCGCCGGGTGCGCGAGCTCGGCGTGTACTGCGAGATCCATCCCTGGGACCTCACCGATGCGCAGGTGCGGGCGTACGGGCCGCGCGGCGTGATTCTCTCCGGCGGACCGGAATCGGTCACCGACGCCCACCCGCCGCGCTCGCCCGATGCCGTGTTCTCCCTCGGCGTTCCGGTGCTCGGGATCTGTTACGGCATGCAGACCATGGCGCAACAGCTCGGCGGGCGCGTGACCGCCTCCAGCGAGCGCGAGTTCGGCTATGCCGAAGTCAAGGTCGTAGGCGAGTGCCGTCTGCTCGATGAGCTCGAGGACCGCCGCGACGGCGCGGGCCGACCGGTGCTCGATGTCTGGATGAGCCATGGCGACCGCGTGAGCGCATTGCCTCCGGGATTCAGCGCCACGGCGTCGACCGACTCCATTCCCTACGCGGCCATGTGCGATGAGGACCGGCGCTTCTACGGCGTGCAGTTCCATCCCGAAGTCACCCACACCACGCAGGGCGCCCGCCTGCTCGAGCGCTTCGTCCGCGAGATCTGCGGCTGCGATGCGCTGTGGAGCACGGGCAACATCATCGAGAACGCCATCGAGCGCGTGCGCGCCGAGGTCGGGCGCGGCCGCGTGCTGCTCGGGCTCTCCGGGGGCGTCGACTCCTCGGTGGTGGCGGCGCTCCTGCACCGGGCGATCGGCGATCAGCTCGTCTGCGTGTTCGTCGATCACGGACTGTTGCGTCT
>JAKAZP010000257.1 GCA_021815905.1 Pseudomonadota bacterium
CCGCGCACCTCCTTCGGCACGATCTCGGAGATGTAGGTGTCGGTGATGACCAACTCCACGCCGAGACCGAGACCGACGACGAAGTTCATGATGTCGAGGCTCGATGCCGTCCGCTGGAACGCCATCACCGCCTCGGCGATCGCGAACCAGAGCAGCGCGCTCAGGAATACCCTGCGACGCCCCAGGCGGTCGGCGAGGAATCCGCTCGACAGCGTCCCGATCGACAGGCCCCCGAACAGGGCGGCGACGAACGAGGCGATGCCGGTGAGGCCGAACAGGCCCCGGGTGGTGGTCGTGAGAATCCCCGCGCGCACGACGCCCGGGGCGATGTATCCGACCTGGAAGATGTCGTAGAGCTCGAAGAAGAACGTGAAGCTCAACTGGCCGATGAGCAGCCAGATCGGCCAGGACATTCGCAGCCGATCCAGTCGGCCGCTGATGAGGGCCGACTCCACCGAAGCGCTGCCGCCGGTCTTCACGGCTGCGCAAGCCGATGGATTGTCGGGCGGGGCCCGGCGGGCTGCGGATGCGCTCGCGCGAGGCTCACGAATTCCGTTCCGCGCAGATGGAATGGGTCTGTCCCGTCTCGGTGACGGTTCGCGTCGCATCGATGCGCGCATAGATCCAGAAGATCTTCATCGGCCGAGTGGCCGAGAGGTTGCGGAACCGATGGGATACGCTCGGGGGTATCCACGTGGTATCGAGAGGCTGCAGGGCGATCTCGCGCCCGTCGATGTCGAGCATGGCCTCGCCTTCGAGCAACATCACGCTCTCCTCGCAGTTGTGACTGTGGAAAGGGATCACGCTGCCGGGGGCGAACGACGTAATGCCGTTCAGGAATGCGCGTGCGCCGATCGACGGCCCGACCAGAGCCGTCGTGCGCGCCCCGCCGCCCCGGTCGTGGGCGGGAAGCTCCGATGGACGAAGCACGACGGCCTGGCGCTCCCGGGTTTCACTGCTCAATGGACACTCCTTCACGTGAACGGTTCGGTCGGCGCGAGCCCCGGGCCGGCGCCGTGCCACGAGACCGGCGCTTCCGGTCCCAGGGCGCCCGGCTCACGGCTCGCAGATCCGCGACGTTTCCCCGCGCGGGTTCGCAGGTCGTATCATGCATCACGGACGGCATGGCAGGAACATTGCGACGCGCCGCTGGCGCCCCGATCGGCTCTCCTGCGGCAATCGGCCCTCCTTCGGCATCCGAAGCTCGGAAAGGACAGTGCATGCGGATCCTCGTTCTGCCCGGGGACGGGATCGGCCCGGAGATCAGCGCAGCCACCGTTGCGGTGCTCGAGGCCGCCGACCGCCTCTTCCGGCTCGGCTTGTCGTTCGACTACGACGATGTCGGCTTCGCCAGCCTGAAGAAATACGGCACGACGCTGCGTGAGGAGACGCTCCAGAAGGCGCGCGCCTGCGACGGCATCATCCTCGGCCCGCAATCGCACATGGATTACCCGCCGCGCGAACAGGGCGGCCGCAACGTCTCGGCCGGCTTTCGCGTCGGCCTCGACCTCTACGCCAGCGTGCGCCCGGCCCGCTCGCGCCCCAGCCTCGATCGGGGCGTGAAGAACATGGACCTCGTGATCATGCGCGAGGCGACCGAGGGCTTCTACCCGGACCGCAACATGTTCAAGGGCATCGGCGAGTTCATGCCCACCCCCGATGTGGCCCTCTCGGTGCGCAAGCTCACCGCGCACGCCTGCGAGCGCATCGCCCGGGCCGCGTTCGTGCTGGCGATGAAGCGGCGCAAGCACGTGACCGCCGTGCACAAGGCGAACAATTTCATCATCACCGACGGATTCTTCCTCGAGAAGGTCCGGATGGTCCACGCGCAGTTCCCGGAGGTCAGGCTCGATGATGTGATCGTCGATGCGATGGCGGCGCATCTGGTGCGCGATCCCTCCCGCTACGACGTGATCGTCTCGACGAATTTCTACGCCGACATTCTCTCGGATCTCGCCAGCGAGCTCTCCGGCAGCCTGGGGCTTGCGGGCTCCATCAACGCCAACGCCGAGGAGGGACGGGTCTGCGCGCAGGCGCAGCACGGCTCCGCGCCGGACATCCAGGGCCGCAACATCGCCAATCCGACCTCCCTGATCCTTTCGGCGGCGATGATGCTCGGCTGGCTCGGCGAGCAGAGGCAGCTGCCCGCACTCGAGGCCGCGGGGCGGGCCATGGAAGCCGCCATCGACCGGGTGCTGGCCGACCCCGCCTCCAGAACGCGCGATCTCGGCGGATCTCTCGGCACCGAAGCCTTCGGCGAGCGCGTCGCGGAGGCCCTCTCGGCGGCCGGCTCGCGGGCAGGCTAGGAGCCGCTCACCGCAGCCTCGCGCCGGGTGGATGCGAGACGTGCCCGGGTAGACCGATGAGCCGAATCGTCAGAATTCCTCACGAGACGTTGCGCAGATTTGCGACCGCGCTCTTCCAACGCGCCGGACTGCCCGCGCAGGACGCCGCCGTCATCGGGCATGATCTCGTTGCCGCCGACCTGCGCGGGCTGGCCTCGCATGGTGTGTCCCGGATTCCCATGTATCTGGAGCGGCGCCGTTCGCCGCCGGCGTTCCAGGAGGAGAGCTGCCGGGCTATTTGCTCGATATGGCCATGACGGGCATCGCTCGAGGCAAGATACGCCTGGCCGCGCGGCATGGAGCGCCGATCGAGCCGGGGCTCGCGCTCGATAAGAATGGCGCGCCGACGACCGATGCCGCCGAGGCGTTCGAAGGGGTCTGTCTGCCCTTCGGGGGACACAAGGGCGCCGCGCTCGCGATGCTGATGGATCTGCTGTGCGGCGTGCTCACCGGCGCGAATTTCGGGGGAGCCGTCAAGAGTCTGTATTTCGATCACTCCGAGCCACAGAACGTCGGACATCTGATCATCGCCCTGCGGCCCGACCTCTTCATGCCCCGAGAGGAATTCACCCGTCGCATGGATGCCTTCGTCGAGCGCGCCAAGGCCTCACCCCGTGCTCCGCAGTTCGAGGAGGTCCTGATGCCGGGCGAGCCCGAAGATCGCAGGACCGCCGTGCTGTGGCGCGAAGGCATCCCGCTGTCACCCGAGGTGCTCTCGGATCTCGACGCCGAAGCCGAGAAGCTCGGGGTGGCGCGCCTCAGTCCGGATTCGCCGCCGTAGCCCCGGGGCGGCCGACGGCGCTCGGGCCACGCCACGGGTGCGGACGAGCCCGCCCTTCAGTGGCCGATGGGCTCGCCGCGCGCGACCGGCGGCGAGCGCGGCCGCACGGCGAGCCATGGCTCGCCCCGGTAGGAATCCGCGACGACCCAACCCGCGGCCGCGAGGGCCCAGGAGAGGTAGAACTCGCACCAATCGACGCGGCTGACGCCGCCGGCGGCGATCACCGGAACCCACACCAGAAGCGTAAAGAAGCCCATCTGCAGAGCCGACAAAGCCGCGGCCAATCTTCCATGGACGGCGATCAGAATCGCGATGCCCGCGGCGAGATACGCGCTGCCCGTGAAATAGGCCCAGCCAACGTGCCATGGCAGCCATGAAGGCACGAGCGGCGCGGTCAGTTGGAGATACGCGAAATGCGACAATCCGAACGCGATCAAGGCGAGGGCGTAGATCACCCTCGCGATGCGTACGCCTCGCTCCCCGGTCGCGAACCCGAGTTGTCGCCGCTCCCAATCCCCGGCGAGCCAGGCGTACAACACCCACGCGGCCGCCACCATCACCGCGCTCTCCCCACTGCTCTGGTACGAGCCTTCGACGGCGGGCGCGGCCACGATGTAGCGGAGCTTGAGCGTCAGGAACCAGAGCAGGAAGAGCGCGAGCAGCGTGCGCGCCGCGACGGCGGCCGTACGCCGCCGGAGAAGTCCGGCTCCACACGCGAGGGAGACGAGCCCGCACAGATAGCCGAGCGCCACCGGATGCGGCGTGCCGTGCCGAAGGTCCTCCCACATGAGGGACAAGCCGCCCTGCAGCAGTCCCACGGTCCCGATGATGACCAGCGTCGCCGCGAACACCCCTTGTCCCATGCTCTTGATGCGCATCGCCCTCTCCTCCCCGATCGCCGCCGGGCGGTGGACAGGCCGCACGCGCCGCCGCTCGCGAGGCGCCAGTTTGGCACGTCCGGGGCGCGTGACATTGGACCACTGCCAGCCGCCGCGCCTGATCCACTGCGGCGGCTCGAGCGTGATGGATGGCGCTTCGCGCGTCGATTTCCCTAGAATCCTCTTTTCGCAGCGGAGTCACCCATGCAGAAGCCACCCGCCGGAACCCTCGCTCACTCTCCCATCGAGGTGCAGTGGGTCGGCGGCCTGACCTTCGAGGCGGGCCGGGCGCAAGGGCCCAAAGTCGTGATCGACGGCGATGGCCGCACCGGACCGAGCCCGTTCGACGTGCTGCTCGCGGCGATTGCCACCTGCGCCGCGGTGGACGTCGTGGCCATTCTGGAGAAGCAGCGCACGCCGGCTCGCTCGCTCGGCGTACGCGTCGAGGCGAACCGGCTGGATTCGACCCCGCGCCGCCTGGAGTCGGCCACGCTGCACTTCCACATCGCCGCTCCGGGGACGACGATGGAGAAGGCCGCGCGCGCCGTCGAGCTCTCGATCACC
>JAKAZP010000258.1 GCA_021815905.1 Pseudomonadota bacterium
GGCGGGCCCTCATGTCGTGCGTATCGCCGCGCCGCTCATTTTTACGCCCGCGCCGTTCGGCTGGCAACGGAACGCGCAATCCATGTCGCCCGCATGCAAGCCCACGACACGGCGTCGAACGCCCCGATGCATTGCTCCGGCACTTTCGCGGTTACGCGAGCCGCCAACCTGAAGAAGCGACGATGGCGATCGGGGCGGCAGGTTCGCCTGGATGCCCGACCCCGACGGCAACCCGGCTGCGTTGGCTCGGGGCGGCGCGTCGAGCCGTCGGGACCGAAGCGGTGAACGCTCCTATTCTCCCGCGGGCGGCTTCACATTGCCGCAATCGGGGCTGAGATACCGCATCTTCGACTCCATCTGCATGGTGTGCTTCTCACCGCTCGAGCTCACGGTCGTCGTGCGCGTGCGCGTGGTGACCAGATCCTCGGTGATGGTGGACACACCGGTACCGGTCGTGGTGCTTCCGTTCTCCGTGCAGGTGAAGGCGAACGTCGTCCGGTTTCCGCTGTGGGTCATCTTCGACTTCTGGCAATGTCCCTCCTTGTCGAGGATGGGCGAGCGGCGCTTCGCCATCTGCGGGGTGACGCAGATGCGATAGCCGCGGGCGCCGGCGCTCATGCCGTGCCCGCCGAGCATGGCCTGCATCCTGGCCCGCTCCGCGGGCGGCATGTGCGCCATCGTCTGTTGCATCTGCTGAGTTGCGGCCGCGACCTGTGCCGAGACATCGCGCCCATCGACGATCTGCTTGACGATCTGCATCTCCCACAGGCCGGGCCTGAGCCCGGTCCCGGCAGACTGTGCGAAGAGCGTGGCAGGTGCGGCGAGGCAGGCGATGAGAATTCTTCGCAGGCTTGCAGGTTTCATGGTCGTGGCACTCCGGAGCGGCGGGTCAACCAGCGTGACCCCAGCAGAAGGAGCAGCGCCGCCCCGAGAAGACCCCCCGTTCCGGACTCGGGAACGGGCGCAACGCCATTGTCGAGCATGAGGGAGCCGCCGCCTGCGCTGAAGATCTCGAAGCCGACTTCACCCGTCGGGCTATCGTGGTTGGTGAAGGAGATGTTCGTCCAGCCGCCCGTGGGTCCGAAGGCGGATGAGCCGGAATCGAATGCGCCACCGGAATTTACGAAGCCGATCTCACCCGAGGTCCCCGCAGCCACATTGATGTCGAAAGAGCCCCGGGAACCGACCGCCAGGGAGGAGGTGAGCCCGGCGAAGAGCCCGTTGCCGCAGGACCCGGAAAAGCCACCGTCGGTGGAGAATGCCAGCATCAGACCGCCCCCATGCGGATCGGTCGAGGGCAGGAGCGTGCTTGTTCCGCTGCTGCCCGGGGCGCAGAGAAAGGTGTACCAATCGGCGGCGGCACTGGCGGGCGAGCCCGGCGCGGGGACCGTGACCGGGTTGCCGTAGGCACCGACCGTGTCGAAGCCTCCGTTGGGGATCGCGTTCGCAAAGCTGGGCGACAGGCAGCTCGCAGCCGCAACACCCAACACCACAAGCCACCCCGTGTTCGTTCTGGTCATGGCAGCCGCTCCCCGATAGCTTGACGGTCGCGTGACATGACATATGCAAGAACCGTGCTCTTCTTGAAAAACATCGGCGAGACGCGGACTTGCAAACTCGCCGATCCGCTCGAATCAACTTATGTCAAGAAAACCGACATCCCGGCAACAGCCCACCACTGCCCGGCCAGCGCTCCCGCTCGGGCGAGTCCGACGCCCGCCGGACTCGAGCCTGCCCCTGAGCTTCCGGGCTGCCGAAGGCACTCAACCGCCGGTCCGCGGGCGGCCCGTCGCCCGCGCTCGCACCGTCGCCTCGGCCAGGTAGTCGTCTGCGGACTGCCCGTGCGCACGTCGCTCGATGAGGATCGTCTCCACGTGCGGGTCGCTCGCCCCGGCCCGCAGCGCCGCGGCGAGCGCGAGCCCGCTCGCGATGCGCTTCGCCTCCTCGATCGCTGCGTCGGCTTCCGGGAAATCCCGAATGCCCGCCGGATCGTGCACCCGAAAGACCTTGTATTCCGGTTGATTCACCAGCACGTCACGGGACTCCGACACCACGCCGGCGACGGCCCCGACGGCATTGCACACCGCGGCGTGCTCGGGCACGACCAGTCGCGCCTCGAGGCGGCGAGCGACTTCCGGATAGAGCGCGGCGGCGGGAGCGCCAATGGCCACCAGCGGGTTCGCGAGGCGGAGGCGTCCATCGACCAGCCGCGAAAAGGGGCGTCCCTCCACCACCCGCTCGATCAGGACTCCCAACGGCCCCCAGCTCCCATTGCGCGACTCGATGCCGGGGTCCTGCCCCAGGGCGCACTCCAACACCGCGGTAGCCGCCTGCCTCACCACGCCCTGGTAGACCCGCTCGCTCAGCCCCTCGGGAGAATCCCGGTCCTTGCACGCCTTGCGGTTGCGCTCCTCGGTGGCGAGGATGACCGCTGCGAGCCGCGCCGCCTCGGTGCTCCAGCCGTGCTGCCGGCCGAGCACGTGCATCGCATCGCTCGGAGTGAACCCCGCAATGGTCGCGAGCCCGCGGTCGACGAGCCGCCTCATGGCCTCGGCCCCCTGGGCGGTGCGCGCGACCTGATCGATCCGGCGCGGTCGGGCGTCGAGGGCGTCCCAGACCCGCTGCTCCAGGCGATCCAGGCCCGGACCCGGCTCACGCCCCGGGTTGCGATGACCGTACTGCGCCGCGTAGGAAGGCAGCCGCTCGCTGCCTGCGAGCAGCCCGAGGTCCGCCAGCACCTCGGGAAACCGACACGCGAGCAGGCTGATCGGCATGACGCGGCGCGGACCGGTGCGCAGCCGTGCTTCGTGGTCGAAGTGCACCTCGCTATCCCCGCCGAGAGCGCAGGTGCGAACGTCGATCGCCTCGATCATCGTCCGCCAGCCGCCGATCACGGCGCCCTCCGCATGCACCACCGGACGCCCTTCCGCGATGTTCGCCACGTCAGTGGTCGTGCCGCCCATGTCGGCGACCGTGAAATCCTTCAGGCCCGTGAGAAACGCCGCCCCCACGACACTGGCCGCCGGACCGGACAGCACCGTCTCGATCGGATACTCGAGCGCGACCTCCGCTCTCATCAGCGTTCCGTCGCCCTTGACGATCATCAACGGGGCGGCGATGGCCTCCTGCCGCAGCGTGCGGCGCAGAGCCTCCAGCAGATGCCGGATGTGCGGCACCAGCCGGGCGTTGAGCACCGCGGTCAGCGCGCGCCTGGGCGCATTCAGCTGGGCGCTCAGCTCGTGGCTGCAGGTCACCGGTTTGTCGCAGAGCGATCGGATGCGCTCGCGCACCCGCAGCTCGTGCTCGGGATTGCGCACGGAGAACTGCGCGGCGACCGCGAACGCCTCGACCCGGGGGGCAAACTCCCGCACCGCCGCCTCCACCGCCGCTTCCTCGAGCGCGCTCTCCTCGACTCCGGTCGGATCGTGTCCGCCGCGCGCGCGCACGATCCCGTCGCCCGATCGGCCATCGAGCCCCACCTGCTCGGCCATCCGGTCGTTGAAGCCGACGAGAATGCCGCAGACCGGGCTGAAGCGCTTCTCGACCACTGCGTTCGTCGCGAGGGTCGTCGATACCGACACCAGCGAGATGCGGGCGCGCTCGTCCTCGGAAAGCGCCTCCAGCACCGACCGAAGCGAGGCTCCGAGCCCTACCGAGAGATCCCAGTGCGTGGTGTGCGCCTTGGCGCTCGCAATGACCCCGCGGCTGCTGTCCAAGGCGACTGCATCGGTAAACGTGCCTCCCGTGTCGAGACCGATCGAGAGCTCAGAGGACGCATCCGGCGCGCCGGTTCGTGCATCGGGCTTGGATCTCATTTGTCGGGAACTCGGCCGATCGGGCTGATCGGCGAAAAGCGTACCGGAGAGAAGTTCCCGTGCCCACCCTCTCGGCGCGGTCGGGCGCATGGCGAGCCCCCCTCACCACGCGGTGATTCGCCACCCGATGAGGCCGGCATTGCGGCCGTAATTGGGGGGAAGCAGGTCGGCATTCGATTCGTGGTAGATCTCCACGCTTTCCGCGCGGCCCGTTCCGAAGCGCCACGACAACGAGAGCGCGAAATTCCAATGCGATCCCTGCAGCCAGTCGGTGTGAAGAAGATAGGCGGCGCCGGCAAAGCCGCAGAGCGCCCCGCGGCACAACCTGAAGCCCCCGTGCACATCCTCGTCCGCCGGCGCGCGCGCCGAGGCGCCCCAATAGTTCGTCCCCACCAGCCAGTGACGCGGCAGCGCAAGCTCGAGCCCGATGACGGGGCCCGACGCGCCGGGTCCGAACGAGGCGCCGGTTTCGAGCAACAGGCTGCCGGCCGCCGCGCACGGGCGCGCCATGCAGATCGTCAGGATCGCGGACCACAGAGCGCCGCGCATCGCCCTCGTTCTGCCGCCGTGCCTCCTGCCTGCGCGGGGGCGCTTCGAAGCGCCCGGCGGCGACCCGCGATCCGCGATCCTCACGCCGCGCAAGTCACCAGATCCGTGTGCCCAAAGCCCCTGGAATAGTCCAATACCGAGATCACGACGGGTGTGACGCGATAGATCCGCAGCTCCGCCG
>JAKAZP010000259.1 GCA_021815905.1 Pseudomonadota bacterium
GCGTTGCTGCGCTCGGCGAGCTTGGAGATCCCGCTAACCGGCGTGACAGAGTACTCGCCGCGTCAGCCCCATCGAAACCCGCAGACGCGGATGTGGACCTGCGCGTGACTGTTGTTGTTGATCCGCACCAGCAGCCGCGCGGCCGGAACCGCCATGAACACGAGGATCAGGACCGGGATCGCGGTCCAGATGATCTCCACCTTCGTGTTGTGGACCATGGTCACGTCGGCCACCGCGCCGCGCGAGCGGCGGTGGAACACGATCGACCAGATCATCACCCCGAAGACGACCACCGCGATGGCGACGCAGACCCAGAAGGCCATCATGTGCAGGGCGTAGATCCGCCGGCTGACGTTGGTCACGCCGCGCGGCATGTTGATGAGATCGAATCCCGATTGAGCGGCGCGGGCGCTGGCCGCCGCCGCGAGCATCGTCGGCAGTGCGACGACGGTCCCGAGTCTTGCGCGAATCATCGTTGTCGAGCCCTTTCCCCGCGCGATCTCGCACCTGCGAGCCCCCTCGCGCGAATCGGAAACAGAACCGGAACCCGCGCCGCCCCTAAGTACGCGTAGGAGTCAGGGACGGCGACTCGTTGATGCGGCCGATCAGACGTTGCAGTCGAATCGCGAGTCCGCACCGCTCCTCTTCCGTGAGGAACCTGCCCAGCTCGCACTGCCGGCCGTGCGACTCGATGGTGAGCCGGCTCGGATGCAGCCGCGAGGCTGGACGGCGAAGTTTAACCTGAGCCCAGTGCCGCGGGAACACGACCCGTCGACAGGCTGAGCGATCGCGCGATTCGACGCTGACGTCGGACTCGGTCAAGGTGATGGTCTGGCCCTGGTGGCGGCGGCCGAGGCTCGTGTGCAGCGCCCAGCCGAGCAGGACCATCTCGAGCCCCGAGAAGGGCAGGATCGGCCAGAGGCCCTCGGCCGCGAGCAGGCCTCCGATGGTGAGCGACACGGCGCACAGGCTCGAGAAAAACCCGAACGCCGCTCGCACGCTGAGCGAGCAATTCGGGCAGATCACGATGCGCAGGACGTTGACATCCACGATTTGGGGCCATGGTAGAGCGCGGCGAGGGCCGATTCAAGGTGGGCGGTTGCGCCGCCGGGGACGCGCTAGCGAGGCGCCTCGAGCGCCAAGAGCGCGCCCGCGGCCGAGCGCAGATGCGCGAGCGCGGCGGGCTCGCGCAGGAACGGCACCCGCGCGAGCGGGGCGACGCCGAGCCGCTCGGTGAGCGTGGCGACATTCTCCTCGGCGCGCTCGAGCGCGGCATCGACGCCGTTCGCCACCCAGCCGGCGAACGGCGCGTGCCGCGCCGCGATCGCCTCGCGCGTGAGCAGCGCGTGGCTCAGGCACCCGAGCCTCATGCCCACCACGAGGAGCACGGGCAGATCGAGCTCGAGCGCGAGATCGGCCATCGAGAGCGTGCGCCCGAGCGGCACGAGCCAGCCGCCCGCCCCTTCGACGACCACCCGGTCGGCGCGCGCGGCGAGCGACTCGAAGCGCTCCCGGATCGGTCCCGCCTCGATCGTGACGCCGGCTTCGGCCGCGGCGATGTGCGGCGAGACCGGCGGCAGGAAGCAGTAGGGATTCACCGTGTCATACGGGGCCCGGACACTGGCCTCGGCCATGAGCGCGAGCGCATCGGAATTGCGCAGCCCCTCGGGCAGGCGCTCCGAGCCCGAGGCCACGGGCTTCATGACGGCCACCCGCAGGCCGCGCTCGACGAGCGCGGCGACCAGCGAGGAGGCGATCACGGTCTTGCCGACGCCGGTGTCGGTGCCGGTGACGAAGATGCCGCGGGCGCTCATGGGTCGGACCTCTTGTGGCGGATGTCGGAGGGGGAGATGAGTACCTCGGCCGAGGCGCCCGCGAAGCCGCGGCCATCGCCGCGAGCCCAGGCGGCGCCATACACCACCTCATAGGTGGCGGGCAGCCGGCCCTCGCGCCTGAAGCCCTCGTAGGCGCTCAGCACCCGGGCGAGGTGCGCTCTGCCGAGGAGCGCGCGCGGCCGTCCGGCGGTGGCGTTGCGCGCGCCGATCGCCTTCAGGTCCCGCATGAGCGCGAGTCCGTCGGCATAGGTCATCCGCAGGCGATCGACATCCAACACCGGCTCGAGCAATCCGGCGCTCACGAGCGCATCGCCGATCTCGTGCGGGTCGAGGAAGCGATGGACGTGGCTCGAGGAGTCCGCCTGGGCCCAGGCGGCGCGCAGCTCCATGAGCGTGTCGGGTCCGAGGGTGCTGAAGGCGAAGAAGCCGCCGGGCTTCAGGATCCGGCGCACCTCCGCGAGCGCGGGCTCGATCGGATCGCACCACTGCAGCATCAGGCTGCTGACGACCACATCGACGCTGGCGCTCGCGAGCGGCAGCTGCTCCGCGGCGGCGCAGACGCGCTCGAAGCGGCGGAACAGACTTCGATGCCGCCGCGCCTGGCGCAGCATGGGGGCCGAGAGATCGAGCGCGACGACGAGCGCGCGGCGGTAGCGACGCTTCAATTGCGCCGCGGCGCGGCCGGTGCCGGCGCCGAGATCGAGCACCACGCGCGGGGAGAACCCGAAGGGCGAGAGGCGCGAGAGCAGCTCATCGGCCACCTGCGCCTGCAACACGGCGGCGGCCTCGTACCCCGCGCTCGCGCGATCGAACGCCGCGCGCACCCGGCGCCTCTCGAGCCGCAGCTCGTGCGGGTCCCGGCTCATGCGTCGCCGAGGAATTCATCGAGGAGCGCGGCGAGCTCCCCGGGGTGCGACAGAAAGGGCGCGTGCGCCGCGCGCCGGATCTCGACATAGCGCCCCCCGGGCAGCGCCTCGGCGAGCGCGCGGCCGGCGGACGGCGGGGTGATGCGATCGTATTGCCCGGCGATGACCAGCGTCGGCACCGGCACTCGCGGGGCGAGAGCGCGCAGGTCCGCCGCGCGCAGCAGATCCAGTCCGCGCGCGAGCGCCGCGGGCCGCGCCTCGCCGTGAGCGAACAGCGCCGCTCGCAGCTGCGCGAGCGTGTCGTCGCTTGCCGCGCCGCCGCGCACCTGCAGCTCGAGGAACTCGCTCACGGTGCGCCGGTAATCCGTGCGCAGGCCCGCCGCCTGGGCCGCGAGCCGCTCGGCCGGCGCGCCGTGAGGCCAGTCGGGCGCCGCGGTGAGGCGCGGGCTCGTGGCGATCAGCGCAAGACGCCCGAGGGCCGCGGCAGTCGGCGGCGCGCCGCGCGATGCCGGGGTCGGGCGGGTGCCGCTGGCGGGCATCGGGCCGGCGGCGAGCTGGAGGGCGATCTGACCGCCGAGCGACCAGCCGATGAGGGCGTAGCGCTGCGCGAGCCCCGCGAGCGTCTCCCGGATCTGCTCGGCCTGACCCTCGATCGAGGCGCGCTCCTCGTCCCAGCCGCTGCGACCGTGCCCGGGCAGATCGAGCGCGATGAGCCGAAAGCGTCCCGCGAGGGCGGCACGCAGTCCGTCCCAGACGCGCAGATTGAGCGCCCAGCCGTGCAACAGCGCCACGGTGGGCCCTGCGCCCTCCGTCTCGAAATAAAGACCGCTCACTCGAGCGCCGCCGCGGCCGTGGGCCGACACGCGCGCGCGAGCGCCTCGACCAGCGCATCGACCTGGTCTTCCCGGTGCGCGGCCGTGAGCGTGACGCGCAGGCGCTCGCTCCCGTGCGGCACGGTGGGCGCGCGGATGGCGACCACCCAGAACCCGGCGGCGAGGAGCGCCTGCTGGGCATCGAGCACCGCGCGCGCGCTGCCGAGCGGTACCGGCTGGATGGGCGTCATCGAGCCGGCGAGCGGCACGCCGGCGGCGCGCGCCGCGGCGCGAAAACGCCGGGCGAGCGCGAGGGCGCGCTCGCGCCGCCAGGGCTCGCGCTCCGCGATGCGCAGCGCCGCCCGGGTGGCCGCCGCGACCGGCGGCGGGAGCGCGGTGGTGTAGATGTAGGGACGCGCGCGCTGCAGCAGGTACTCGATGAGCTCCGCGGCGCCTGCGACGAAGGCGCCGAAGGAGCCGAACGCCTTGCCGAGCGTGCCGACGAGCACCGGGACGTCGTCGGCGCCGAGCCCGAGCGACTCGAGCGTCCCCCCGCCGTTCGCTCCGAGGACACCGATGCCGTGGGCGTCGTCCACCACGAGCCATGCATCGTGCGCGCGCGCCGCCTCGGCGAGCGAAGCAACCGGGGCGAGGTCGCCGTCCATGCTGAACACCCCGTCGGTGGCCAACACGGAAGGCTGCACGGATTTTTCCAGCAGCCGGCGCGCCGCGGCGGCGTCGCCATGCGCATAGCGCCGCAGCCGCGCGCCGCTCAGCAGCGCCCCGTCGATGAGCGAGGCATGGCTCAGCCGGTCGAGGAGCGCCGACTCGCCGCGGCCGGCGAGCGCGCTCATCACCGCGAGGTTGGCCATGTAGCCGGTGGAGAAGAGGAGCGCCCGCTCGCGGCCCGTGAGCCGCGCGAGCTCTTCCTCGAGCGCCGCATGCTCTCGCCCGTGTCCGCTCACCAGGTGAGAGGCGCCGCTGCCCACGCCCGCGCGCACCGCGCACTCGGACAG